>DAOOVZ010000043.1:0-18780 GCA_035370665.1 Candidatus Hydrogenedens sp. | reverse complement strand
AAACTTGCATATTTTGAAGGGAATTATGTGCCAATTGAAGACGCAAAAATTAGCATAATGACACATGGTTTTAACTATGGTACAGGCTTATTTGAAGGTATACGAGGTTATTATTCTGAGAAGGAAAATTCAATCCTTATTTTTAGATTGAAAGAACATATTGACCGATTGGTTCGGAATTGTAAAATCTTATATATGGAGGTATCTGAAACTCCGGAAGAGATAGAAAATATATGTATTGAACTTGTTAAAAAAAGTGGTTTCAGAGAAGGAGTATATATAAGACCTATTGTGTATAAAAGTGAATTGTCTCTAGGACCAATATTTAAAGGATTGGAAAGCAAGTTGTGTTGTTATGTAATTAAATTGGCAGATTACTGCGATACTGTTTCAGGTTTGGATGTTTGTGTATCTTCATGGAGACGACTCTCTGATAATGCTATACCCAGCCGTGTTAAATCTACGGGGAGTTATGCTAACCCAGCATTAGCGGCTTCAGAAGCCCAACAAGGAGGCTATAATGAAGCCATATTCCTCAATGAACAAGGAATGGTAGTCGAAGGTAGTGCTATGAATATTTTTTTGGTTCACCAGGGCGAATTGATTACACCACCTCGTTCTGCAAATATTCTTGTTGGAATTACAAGGAATACGGTTATTGAATTAACAAAAAATGAACTTGGTTTAGAAGTGGTTGAACGACCTGTTGCAAGAACGGAACTTTATATAGCAGATGAAATATTTTTCTGTGGTACTGGTGCTCAAATTGCACCTGTTCGCTCAGTAGACGGAAGAGTTATTGGAACTGGAAAACCCGGACCAATTACCAAAAGACTTCAAGAAATATATTTTGATGTTGTTCAGGGTAAGGATAAAAAATATAAACACTGGTGCACAGTAGTTCCTTGTGAGTAATAATCGCATAATAAAAATAACTTCAAAGATTCTAACTATTCCGTGGTTCTGGCTAAATTATATTTTACTCTTAATTATTATACTGCCTTTTCCATTGTTAGAAATTACTGTAAATGGGCAAAAAGTGCGTTCTGTCCCGCTCTGGGAATGTTATACAAGTGCAATTAAAGGAAAATTTACACCTCAATTATTTATTGTTTTTGCTATTCACTTATTATTAACTTTTATAATCTGCTTTGTAATTTGGGCTTTCATTTATAGAGCCGATACAAAAAAAGGTAATGATGAATAATGTCTAAATCATGCCAGAGAGAGGAACTGAAAATATTAATCTGTGAGATTGGTAGAAAGATGTACCGAAATCAATACATTTCTTCTACGGACGGAAATATTAGTGTGCGGATTGATGAGAATCTATTTTTATGTACCCCTAGTAATACATGTAAAGGAGATTTATCACCAGAGCAGATATTAGTAACGAATAATAATTGTGAAGTGTTAGAAGGGACAGGTTCAGTTTCTTCTGAATTTTTTACACATCTCTCTGCTTATGAAGAGCGGGCAGACATTGGGGCTGTTGTTCATGCACATCCTGTATATAGCACAGTATTGTCGTTGACCGGTATATCCCTATGCGAACCAACTCTACCTGAACTTGTCATGACATTAGGAGAAGTCCCTACCACTGAATATGCCACTCCGGGCAGCAAAGAAGGTGCAGCGATTATTAAACCATGGATAGCACAACATAATGCGCTTATTCTTAAATTGCATGGAGTTCTTACTGTTGGGAAGGATTTAAATCAGGCATATTCCTATATCGAAAGAGTTGAACATTCATCAAAAATTCTTTATTATGCCCATTTGTTTGGGAAACCTGCTACCCTTTCACAAGAACAATACTTAAAACTAATAGCAAAAGCAGACCTGCCTGGTAGTAAATAGCCTTTATTCCTCATTATACTTTCCATGAATAACCATGGGTCCATACCGCCAGAACCACCATGCATGTTCAAAGGTAGCCGTCATTCGTTTATAAGTTAGTACCTTTGCAGGTGAAAACACCTTGCTCCATATCTCTTTTTGCTCTCCACCTTTACATCCAGACAGATAAACAAACTTTAAATTTCTGTTGACCTCCATTTCTTGAACATCTTTAGGTTTTATAAACCCTTCTCTGGACAATATACCTTCCTCTGTCCCATGAGATGCGATAAGAACAATTTCTGCATTTTTTAACGATTCAGATAAACTCTCTTTGCCGACAACCCTTAATGCAACATTCCCCTTACCATAGACTTCTGACCCTGTTTTAATAATTGGAAAGAAGCCAATATTAAAAATCCATTGAGGTAAATAATCAAGATTATCATAAAGGACATATACTTTTGGTGCTTCTGTCTGCGGATATATCAAAATACAGGAATAAATATTTATGACAAATAAAAACAGAACAAAAAGCAAAAAAACAGTATCCACAAATTTTGAAATAAAGAATAGTGCCTTATGTTTTATCCAGAAGGAGACAAATGGCAAAGGTTTCGCTGATTTTAGAGTGGCACAACCGAAACCAAATAATAGAAACACAAGCCAGCATAAAAATAATTTTCTCGAAATGCTTAAAAACCAGAGTTCAACTTCCCAATTTTGATAAAAATCGGGGAAACGCACCACAACAAGTGTTAATAAAAATACACATACACTCAGGATTAGCATAATTAGAATTAGCCAGAACCAAAGGACAAGCGACTGCTTAATATGAAACTTTATAAAATCTTCTTTTATCCTTTTCTGAAAGAGCCATATAAAAGGTGCTAATCCAAAATAGGAAACAATTAAAATCAAGAATTTATATACTTGTGATATCATAAGGATATATTACTTCTATAATTTTATTTAATTAAATGCAATCGCTCTATTAAGTTTATTTTTAAATAATAATATCATATACATAGATTACCTTACTTTTGAAGAAGATTAGAAAACCATTCAATATGAGCGGTAAATATATAGAAAGGCAAATACCATACACTTATTTTGGATAATTCAATAGTCGTGATATTGAAATGATAAGTATAAAGACCAAATCACTACTTATTTCTCTAAACATCCAAAAAAAATAGAACACTGCTTAAATATTGGGAAATTTTTTTGATTGCCTTGTTATTCTTCTTGCTTGACTGATTCGGAAGGTTCTTCCTTTTCCAGAATGATGAGAAAGTCGTTATAACTTTTTCCATGATTTGGTGTTATGGAAATAACTTCCCAACCTGATTCTAATAATTTGTCTAACTCACTTTTTCCACGACCATTTGATTCAATGATAAGAGATGTTTGCATGATTTTTCTCCTCCACCTTGTTTTTTAATTTTGTAGTTTATTAAATCTCCAAAACAATAATATCGAATAATTACATTGTATAACAAATTAGTATAAAAGTAAGTGAATTGATTGAAAGTAATTTTATGCTAGGACACAACTTAAAATTACTATGCTAATTTGTCAATTGAAAATTACCTCTCTTGTTATTCTTGTTATTTAGAGTAGAGTTAAATCTTTTTATAGTAATAAATACTGACCTGCAGTTCTTTCATACTCTTTACTGGTTTTTAAATTGCTGTCCATTTAATAAGACATATAGTCTGGTTAGGAAAACTGTCATAATTGGATGTTCTTAAAACTTTTATATTGATAGAGGTCTTTTAACTGTATCTTCTTTATCTATAACTAAAATTACAATTCTCTTTTTAATTTTTATTAGCCAGGAGTATTATTATAAGGAATTAGGTTTGGATTGTTGTTGAAGAATGTTTTTATGAAGTTTTTTTAATGAGTCTAAAGATATTGAGTCACCGAGTGGTTTGATAGATGATTGGGTATAGAGTTCTTCCAAATGTTTTTTATGTTCTGCACTGATTTGGGCGTAAGTAATAAGTGAGTTTATGACATCTAATTGTTCTAAATGTTGATAGTTTAGTCTTTTTGCAGGTTTGTTATTGTTTAATAAAACAGGATTTTCTATTTCACCGTTATATCGTTTGAGAAGGTGCTCAAGTTTAGTAGTTGTTAAATTATCCAGAGATAGAGGACTTGTTTGGTAATATTCTGTAAAACTATTTGGAGCGAGAGACCATTCAAGTTTTGTATGTCCTGCGACAGGTAAGGGTCCTCCTTCGTCAAGGTAAACAAGGGACCATTTTGCTGTTTTGCTCCATGGCTTATCCATCTTTTTAGGTTTTAGTTTTGGCTTTTGCTTACTATCTATAAGCATTTCACGAGTAATTTCATAACTGTTTTCTTGTGGTGGTAGTAGAAATATCTCATATTCCGACTCTGGAATTAGTTCTTCAAAGACCTTTTTGGCAAGATGACAGAAATTGAGTTTGTCAAAATCCCGAGTATAGCCGGTAGGAAATAGTTTTTCATCAAACGGTCTTACATACTTTCGAGTCATTTGTTCAATCGGCACAAGCATATCGCCAGTAGCACAGGTTATCATTACTGGATTGGTAATTAGATGTAAATAGGAAATCGGGCTCATATAATACCAACATTCATTATTCAAATCTTTGGGAAAATACTTATAACACATATCCGCCAAACCCATAACGGAAGCGAGCACAGGCATAGCAGATTGGTCCACAGGTTTTTCAGGTTCGGATAATGTTCTATTTGCCTCAAAGTAAGCGATGTTATATGCCCAATTCACAACAGGCACTTCTGCATGTGTAGCAATCACAGGAAACAAATCGGCACTCATTGCCAAAGCCATATATCCGCCTTGACTTCCGCCATCAATTAAAATATGAGAGGTATCTACAATGGGCAGTCGCTTTACCCAATGGATAATGGCGCGTGCTAAATTATAGCCATTTCCTAATGCGGCGTCTATTGGCGATTCCCCTTTTTCATCAGTATAAACCGCTGTAGAAACTATCCAGCCTTTATGTGCCCATCGTTTTGCATCCGAAATATCTTTCTCGTAATGCACATAACAGAAGGCAGGTAAAATTCCTTTTTCTTTTAATTTGCGAACGGGTATAACAAGTCTTGCAAGACCTGTTTTGTTGTCTCCTTCTAATCCAATATATGGTATACGTGCAGTAATGATTTGATAGCCCCATTCATCTTTTACAGAAACAACCGTAGCCCCTGAATCTAATGTCGTTTCACTCTGTATTAATGGTTCTGAGCAACAAGAGATATGAAGGCAAAGAATTGTAAATATGAATATAAATGAAAGAACATGTCTTTGTGTAATTTGAGATGATGAATAAGGCATAGGTAAGAATCCTTATCATAGAGGTTTGATTCGAATGTTTCTAAATCCACAGTAATTGCCGTGGTCTGTGACTCCTATAAATCCTTTCCGTAAGCGATATTTTAATTCCTCAACCTCATCGAAATTAGCATCCTGAACTACCTGTCCGTTCAGTGTTACCTTGACATGAGAACCATTACAGATAATTTCGAGGTCGTTCCATTCTCCGTCTGGTTTCATTGCTTTTACTTTAGGTGGAATGACTTTGTAAATAGCACCTGTGGTATCATCAGTTAAATCTGTCCTGTCACTATCACCCAGTATCTGGACTTCAAAACCGATTTTCGAGGCTCTACTTGCACGAGGTGCCCAAACCCATACGCCTGTATTTCCACCTTTTTCTATCATCCATTCTAATCGTAGAATAAAGTTGTCATACCTGTTGCATGTCATCAAGGCTTTCCCACCCTTGCTCTTCCATTCAATAAACCCTTTCGGATTTACAGTAAAAGTTTCATTATTGTCGCCCAAATACCACCAGCCGTTTAATGTCTTTCCATCAAAAAGAGGTATAAAACCCTCCTGCCTTTCCTCTTCTGTTAATATAGAAGATGCTGTGTTCAGGTCAATCTCTGTGCACGGAGTATTTTTTGCAAAGGCTTCGTCAACAAGATTTAAATTTTCCTTTGAGTAGGGAAGAAGAAAATGTGCTTTTCTTATTTGTTTTTCAGGAATAGAAAGGAACACGGTTTTTTCAAAAGGGATATTTGTTTGATTTACATCTTCAGATAAAATCAGGTCGGCATTTTTCTTAGAAATTACAACGCCATATTTATTTATTTTTTTCAATGCTTTTGTCCATTCCTCTGCATAAGGACCGTCTGTCCAGTAGACAATAGTTAGCAGTCCCTTAAAGTTTTGTTTAAGAGCATTAAATACAGGATCTTTTCTGCCGGGTTTTGTGTTTGGTGCAATTCGCAAGATTACAGTCATATATTGGTCTTTGGCTCTGTCTGCATAAGTTTTAATTGTCTCGATTGCTTTGGTATCTACTGTGTTGGCATTAACATCGCTTATTAGGTCCATAGCAACAGCATCACCTCCAACTTCAGCGATACTGGCTAAAAGCGGAACCATTGTTTTTAATTCAGCACCTTTTTGTGCTGCGTCAGGAACATAAAAAGACTGAAGAGTATAGGTGTCTTTACCACGATATAATGTTCCATCTTTGATATGGAATTCCCTGTCCTTAAATGGAAGAGAATAACAGGAAGAGTAAAGAGAGAAAATAAATAGTGCAAAGGTCGCCAAAATGATATTCCGTTTATACTTCATTGTTCTATTCCTTTTTGATTTGGGTTTATTATCTCACAAAATACATTATACGATTTCAATGGATGTCCTACATTATAAATTATAAATGTGCATAAAAGCGGAAGGACCCTTGTGTTATATATTGATTTGACCTGACTGACAGGGACAGATAAAGGGTCAGACAGATTTTTTAAGGTTTGTAAACATTCAATTTCCTTCATTTCCAATATCCTATCTGAAGGACAGTTTTGGCATACTACGCCTCCCTTCCATGAAAAACGGTTCGCATGCTGAACAGCCTTTCCGCAGTGGATACATATTTGCAATTGGGGTTCAATCCCGTTATATGCAAGTATTCGCCATAAGTGCCAACATGTAAGAAATACAGCCATATCATTATCTATATCTGCATTATTTAATTGGCTTAAGGCTTCTTGAACCTGATTATAGGTCTGAAATGCTACTTGTTCCGTTTCTGTCATTGAAAAAGCAGTTTCCAAAATCAAACTTGCGAGAACCTGTTTTTGAATATCTTTTTTTAACTCAGGATAACTATCAATCAAATTTACATCAGTCAAAGTTTGCACTTCACGAGTAGATTTCCATGTATAAAAAATCTCTACCCTATTTAATCGGTCTAAGGCATAGACCCATGGATTATTTTTCCGTTTGAGCCCTTTTGCGATGCAGGACAATTTTCCTTGTTGTGCAGTTAGAAACTGGACAATCTTGCTTGTTTCACTATAATCGTATAAATGGACAACAAACGCTTCAGTTTGATATGTAGGCATATATTAATTAAATTTCTATCTTATAAATTGCAGTAATCGGTAGTCCTTTTTACCAAGTCGTATGACTAATAATTTACCACCAAGCAAATGATTTTCATTAAGTTTCAAGCCTTCTTCTGTAACCCGTTCATTATTTAGGTATAGACCACCGCTTTTAATAAGTCGTTTCCCTTCTCCCTTACTTTCTAAAATACCCGCATTTACCAGAAGGTCTAAGAGAAGTTGATTCTCTGTTATGTAATTTATTGGCATTTCTGCATGGGGGACATCACTGAACACATCTTCTAATACTGAAAGTTCCAACTGGTATAAATCGCCTCCAAACATTGCCTCACTGGCACGGATAGCATTTTGTAGTGCAGTGTCTCCATGCACCATTCTTGTTATCTCAGCGGCTAATCTTTTTTGAGCAGCCCTTTTGTGAGGCTCTGTCTTAATCTGTTCTTCTAACTCCTGAATTTCTTTTTGAGTAATGAGTGTAAAGTATCTTAAATATTTGGGTGTATCTGCATCGGCTTGATTAATCCAGAATTGATAAAAGCGATAAGGGGTTGTTTTATTAGGGTCAAGCCACACATTACCCGATTCTGTTTTCCCAAATTTTGTGCCGTCTGTTTTGGTTACTAATGGGAGAGTTAAACCATAAGTATCTTTCCCTAATAGCCTTCGTGTTAATTCCATTCCAGAAACGATATTACCCCATTGGTCAGAACCGCCGATTTGTAGACGACAATCATAATGTTTACATAAATACAGATAATCATAAGATTGAAGAAGGCAGTATGTAAATTCAGTGTAGGAGATACCATGTTCACGGTCTTCAAGCCTTTGACGAATAGCGTCTTTACTAAGCATTGCATTCACGCTAAAATGTTTTCCAATATCACGAAGAAAATCTAACAATTTTAATTCGGAAAGCCAGTCTGCATTGTTTACCATAATTGCTGCATTTTCACCTGAAAAGGAAATGAAATGGGCAAGTTGCTGTTTGATACCTTCGGCATTTCTCTCCACATCTTCTTTACTTTGAAGTGGTCGTTCATTGGCTTTCCAACTTGGGTCTCCAATAAGTCCTGTTCCGCCGCCAATCAGAACAATGGGAGTATGCCCCCACTTCTGAAAATGGACTAATCCCATAATGGGTAATAGACTACCAATATGTAAACTATCCGATGTGGGGTCAAAACCACAGTATAAATTAAACTTTTCCTGAGATAATTTCTCAGGAAGTTCTGGATGGGTAATCTGATGAACCATCCCACGCCATTTAAGTTCTTCAAATAAAGTCTTTGATTCCATTATAATTCCTTGTAGAAAAAATGAATAAGAACAATAAAGGGTCAGTATTGTATAATACAAAATAGAGTAATATTGTATTATAACAGTTTTTTATAATGGTTGTGAATTGAACGATAAGGTTAAAATTTATCTGAATATAAAGATTTAAAGAACAACTCGTAAGGAAAAATGTTGACAAAAGCCATTTAAAAATTATACTATTTATTTATAAATTGTAATAACTTTAAGCTTGTTTGATAAATAAACTTGACAAAAAAGGATAAAGATAGTTTTAATAGAACTTCTTATATTTGTAATGAAATCATAATTTTGATGTAATAATTGAGAAGATAGGAATAAGTTTATGCAGAAAAATTTTACTTTGTGTTCAGTGATGGTATTTGTGTCTTTAATGATTGTTCTAGGAACTTCGAGTTGTGAGAAGGAACCTTCCGCAAATGAAGAGCCAATAGCCAAATATTCTGCTACTCCGCGTGAGGGAAATGAACCGTTGCAAGTTCAATTTGTAGACCTCTCTGATTCAAAGGGTACACCTATTGTTTCGAGATATTGGGATTTTGGAGATGGAGAAACAAGTAGCCTACCTAATCCTATAAAAACTTATTATCATAATCCCAAAGATGGTAATAATCCAAGTATTTATACAGTTAAATTAACCATTACTACGGGCAAAGGTGTAACGGAGCGAAAAGAGGAGAATTATATTCGCGTAAATCCGGGAATGACTTTTTCAGTAATACAGCCTGACCAGACCCCTTATTCGGGTGTAGTCTCTGGTTATGGGGTAACAATTCGTGTGCCTAAAGGTGCTCTGTCAGATAAAACAACATTTAGTATCTACGAGACAAGAGAGACTAAACAATTTAACTTTTTTGAACCTATGGAATTTGTCTCTTCATTTTACAGAATTGCTCATAATGCAAAGACAGAAAATCTATTTGCGAAGGATACAGATAGAATTATATCAACCACATTAGAAATACCTCTTTTCCCCGGGGAAGAAAATAGGACAGAACGACCATCGAACCGTTATTTAATTCTTGCACTAATGGATGATGGCTCTGTTGTCCCAATTTTGGGAGAAAGGCGTGGTGCTTATGCTTTTGCACGCGTCACAGGCTTACCCTATCAAGCGACTTATGTTGTAGCCTTTTTCCCATCTGCATCATTAATTGATATTCCAATAGAATTACCAGAAGATGTAGAACCTAATTATCCCTGGAATACAAAATGGAGAATTTTCGGTTCGATGTCTGTAATCAAGCAATTAGTTGCTTTAGAAAAAGGGGATATGAACAAACCAAATTCGTTTTACAACGAGAACTATTCAGATGACGAGGCTTCTGATGTTTTGGGAAAAGTCGCTGGTAGACTCGCGAGGGTATATTTAGAATTTATTGCCTCTGGTATGAGAAATCCTATTATGGTAGACCATGATGGGGCTTATGGTCTGGTCTTCTTTAATATGAATTCAGATTATACTTCTGAATATAAAGATTTTAATAGCCTTTCAATTGCAAATCGAAGATTTGGGAACATCGTTGTTGACCCGAAGCAATTGCTTATGGTCTCTATTCACAATGCTCTGGCTGCCTTACAGGACAATAAAAATATTGACATAAAACAGAAATATACCTCTTACAATGTATTTGCTCAATACCTATTCTATTCTTGTTTTGACAATTATAAGTTTCCTGCTTTAGAAATTCCTGACCCATCGAATATTGATATGTATGGGAAGCCGCAGATGGTCTCCTATTTTAGTGGACTCCGTAATTCTATCGCTGTTTATCTCGGTCAGCGGGCTGACAGTGTTGTAGAAGAACTTGAAAATAAGGACAAGGATTCAGACGAGGAAAATTCTGTTAAAACATGGGCTCGTTCTTTTGGAGAAAATGAATACTATGATTTATCTCAAAGTCTTTTCCAGCCTGTCTCTTATGACAAGAAAAACTACTACTATGCTAACCATGAATTCTGGATATATCTCGAAAGAAAACTCACAGATATACCTATTATATCGTTAATCGGTGCTTCAGGAGACCCTTATGGAGGATTTTTACAGGAATTAGAAAAGGTATTTCAAACAGCAATCAATCCACAGCAAGTAATAACTTATGAATTAGCAGGAGCAGTTACTTATATTACATTAGACGCTGTTATTTATGCTGCTACTGATGAAAAGGATAGATTGTCGAATTTATATTGGTATTTCGTTCGAGGAAAGTCAGCAGAAAAGTTTGAAGAAACAATTCTGCGTAATTCAGAAATGAACCAAGAGCCTTTCGAGTTTGATGAAACTCGTTTTTCAGAAACTGGTGTTCCCTCGCGTGAGAATCCTGCACCTACGGATAAAATAGTAATTAATGCTTCATCGGTCGCTGAATTAAAATCAGTATTACCGTTTTCTTCGCGTGCAGTTAAGATTAAGATAAATCCCCTTGCAGCAACAGCACAACTCGTTTTTAATCCTACTGCATGGGAACTGGATGACAACGGGTATAGTTTGAAATTTGCTGTTTACCAACCGATTACTAAAAAGGTATTTACCTTAGATGATGATGGAATTGATGCCAATAATGATGGGCTACTAGACACGATAAACATAGATAAATTTAATGAAACGGAAGATGAATGTTTCGATTCTCTATATTTGTTAGTAAGTAATGTTAGTTTAAAGACAGTCAGTCCAATAAGGGTTTCTATCCAGACAAAGGCACCCACAAATTTACCTGAATCGCAGATATTGAAAAAGTATGTTAATATATGTGACCCTTACTATGATTATGAACTGGTTCGGACAGGCACATTCCCAGCAGTAGGACTTGCCTCCTATGTCCTTAAAATGACCTCTGGAATATGGCGTGGCTCACAGGAGTTGAATAATGCACAACCCTGGACACATTATCTTACCATTATTGAGCCTCCTTTTGTCCTACACGATAAAGCGTTGTTAATGATTACTGGTGGAACAACCGACAGTGAGCCAGACCTTACCGATTTGGCAACAATGGCATTACCTTTTATTTCAGCAACAGGGACTATTGTCGCAATTATAAATGCTGTTCCTAACGAGCCTTTACAGTTTAGCGATGAAACCAGAAAACGCTCAGAAGACGCTATTATTGCATACAGTTATGATAAATATATGGATGGATATAAAGCCAGAGAAGCAGATATGACCTGGCCCGCACTTTTGCCTATGGTTCGTTCTGCAGTCAGAGCAATGGATACTGTCCAAAAATTTGTTAAAGAAGATAAGCCGGGCAAACATTTTGAAGTGAATCAGTTTGTTGTTACCGGTGCTTCAAAACGAGGCTGGACGACCTGGCTCACTTCCGCAGTTGACCCACGCGTCTGCGCCACAATGCCTATTGTTATTGATGTATTAAATATGCCTGACCAAATGGACCACCACTATAAAGCCTACGGTGAAAAATACTCTACCTCTTTGAATGATTATGTGGAAATGGGTGTGTTTGACCGATTGCAGACTCCTGAAGGTATTTCTCTATGGAAAATTGTAGACCCAGTTCATTACCTTAATTCACTGATAATGCCTAAATTCATTGCTAACTCCACAGGAGACCAGTTCTTCCTGCCTGATTCTGGAAGATTTTACTTTAATCTAATAAAGCCAAGCATTTCGCTTGCTAATGGAGTCGTTTATCCTGAAAACGCATATTTATACTATGCTCCTAATACTGACCATGGTTTGGCATCAGGGAATAACCTCGGTGTTGACGATGGAACATATAGAGCCTTGCTCGCATTCTACTTATCTATTATAAATAATAAGGAAAAGCCAAAATTTGTATGGTGGGTTGAAGAAGATTCTTCTGAACAAGATATAAATAAGAAAGCCTTCCGTATTCGGCTCGATATAATAACAAGGCCCAAAGAGGTGCTATTATGGCAAGCAACAAATAAAAATGGTCGTGATTTCCGATTAAGTTCCATTGGCCTTGCATGGACAAGTAAAAAATTGAAACCTTTCTGTAAGGAATGTGGTGGAGACCCTGGATTCGACCCAGAATCTATATTTGATGAAGAAACCACAACAGAAAAATCATTACACTCCAATACAGCACTGGCAAATAGTAAAGGTATCCTTGGCTCAATAAAAAATGTAGAAAATCAAAAATGCCTATACCTTGAAGGAGATTATTATCAGATGGGCTATCAATATGGCTCATTGCTAAAAGATGAAATAAATAGACTTGCCTTAAATGTGAGCCTGTCTTCTCAGGACACTGATACAGAACTAATAGGACCTTTACAGAAAGATATGCCAACTATGTGGACTGAAATTGTTCAGGGTATTGCAGATGGTTCTGGAATTAATTATGAGCAATTACTGCTTGCCCATATCTTGTGGTGGAAAGAGAAAGATTTGAACAATGTCGCAGATAACGATTCTTCCATAGTAACGATTTCCAATAAAGAAACACCTTTACTGTTAACTGTTTGGAAACCAGATAATCAAAATGCCTTTATTACATTAGACCCATTAGGTCTATTCGTTACGAATATGGCTATCAAGAGTTCAGGCGAAGTTTTATCTACGCTTGCTGATAAAGAAGAACAGGTCATAGACAACATCAACAATGCACGATTCGCTTTGAATTGGTTAAATACTTCACAACCCATAAATATACTATCAAAAAATGTTCCATATGCAGATTTGTTATATGCAAATGGAAACAAGTTATATCAAATTGCCCTGCAAGAAATGAAGGTTATATCAGTTGATACCGTTGCTAATACAGGACTTCCCGAAAATAACAATTGGCTTGTTAAATACATTCCGCAGAGTGGGACACTGTCGTTTTCAAATGAAATTAATGAAGAAAGTAGTTCACTAAAGATATCAGAAATTATCAATATAGATAAAAACCTTCTATTAACATCAGATATGAATGAAACAACCAGTCCGATACAAATATTAAAAACTAACTCTGGTGGCATGGCAAAGGCTTATGTTAAGGCTGAAGGACAAATTGAAGGAACAATTGAAGGGACAATTGAAGGAGAAACTGAAGGTGAAGAAGGACCTCCGTGTATATGTGAATTTGAAGACAATGAAATTATCCCTTATGTTGGAACAGTTGAAGTCCCCGAGGAAGGATGGACTGCTTTCTTTATACAGGTTAAATTCCCAGGACCCGAGCCTTACGAGCCCGAACTGAAAGATTTAGACTATGTATTTAGCACACGAGTAGTCGTTGTCCCCGACACATACCCAGACACCACCTCCTCCACCGAATAGACCTGAAAAAATAGAGAATATAAAAAAGGACTTCTCATTTTCTAAGTCGGCGGGGAGTGTGGAGTTATGGTAGTATTATCTTGTGTCTGCGTCGAACCATTTGAGGACTGCCATTAATCCTCTGGACCTGCGTAGCATGGTAGCTTTGAGCCCTTTCTGACGCAGTTTAGCCTTCGCTTCTCGCCTGTTCTTGGCAATTACAACCCCACCGATAAATGATTTTTCATAATCTCCTTCTGTGCGTATTGCATGGTATTCATAAATAGCCATGCTTTAATTCCTTTCCCTTTTAATTACCTTTCTAAATTGATTATATCACAATTATTCTTTTTTGTCTACTTGTTTTGCTTTGTCTATTTCTTCAACTCTTTCCAGGACTCTGGGTAATGTTTGTCCTACTGGTCCTTCTATAAAAATGTCTGTAACCGATTCTGTAAATTGAGTTCTGTTTGTGTTGAACTCGATGATAACTGCTCCCCATTGTTTTGCTGTGTAAGGTAAGGATGCTGCGGGATATACCTGTGCCGATGTTCCAATGACTAACATAACTTCGCAACTTTTTGCTAATGTTTCACCTGTGAATAATGCCTGTGATGGAATAACTTCTCCAAATAGGACTACATCGGGCTTCATAAATCCACCACATTCACAACGAGGTGCTCCATGATTGCGATGCGAAAGGCTCATAGGTCTTCTTCGATGGCACGCAGGACAGTAAAGTGTTTGTGCGTTTCCATGATATTCAATCACTGTTTTACTGCCTGCCTCATAGTGTAAGTTATCAATATTTTGCGTAACAACTGCAACTAAATGTCCTAATTCTTCTAATCTTGCAAGGGCAAAGTGTGCGGGATTTGGTTGTGCTTTGATTATTGTTTCGCCAATTGCATAAAAAAGTTCCCATACCTTATCAGGATTATCCATGAATGCATCAATTGAGGCATATTCTTCTGGTGAATATTGAGACCATAGTCCACCAGGACTTCTAAAATCGGGGATTCCACTTTCTACAGAAATCCCTGCTCCTGTAACTGCAACTACATTTTTTGAATTTGCAATAATTTGTGCGGCTTGTGTAATTAGTTCGTTCATGATTGTATTTCAATCCTCTCTAAACCGTGCATATATGGTCTTAAAACTTCAGGTATAACAACCGAATGGTCAGGTTGTTGATAGTTCTCTAAAATAGCGACAACAGTTCTGCCTACTGCAAGTCCAGACCCGTTAAGAGTATGAACAAACTCTGGTTTTTTATCGCGTTTGAATCGGATATTAGCCCTTCGCGCCTGGAAATCGGTAAAATTAGAACAAGAACTAATCTCGCGATAACAATTTTGACCGGGCAGCCAGACTTCTAAATCATAAGTTTTGGCTGCTGAAAATCCTAAATCTCCTGTGCAAAGTGTTACTACCTGATAAGGCAAACCCAATAGTTGGAGTATGTGTTCTGCGTTATTTGTCAATTTTTCTAATTCATTCCACGATTCTTCTGGGCGTGTAAATTTAACAAGTTCAACTTTATTAAATTGATGCTGCCGTATTATTCCGCGTGTATCTTTACCGTAAGAGCCTGCCTCACTACGGAAGCAAGGTGTATATGCCACATATTTTATCGGTAGCATATCATTAGAAAGAATTTCGTCACGGTGAATGTTGGTAACAGGCACTTCAGCCGTAGGAATAAGCCATAAATCAAGATTTTCGATATGGAATAAATCCTCAGCAAATTTAGGTAATTGTCCTGTTCCCTGCATTGATACAGAATTTACAAGGAACGGTGGCAACACTTCTTTATAACCATGTTGAAGCGTATGCACATCAAGCATAAAGTTGATAAGTGCCCGTTCTAATTGTGCTCCTATACCTAATGATAGCGAAAATCTCGTCTTCGCAATTTTTACTGCACGGTCAAAATCAAAAATCTTTAAGTATTCGCCTAATTGAACATGGTCCCATGGTTCAAAATCGAACTTTGGTGGAGTCCCCCATTGTCGTTCTACACGATTGTCAGCAGAATCTTTACCTATGGGTAAACTCTCATGGGGTAGGTTAGGAAGGGTCAGTAATATCTGTTCAAGTTGTTCGTCTAAAGTTTTCAGTTCCTCCTCTAACTGTGCGATTTTCTGCTTTATTTCGCTCATATTGGTTAACAAATCATCAATATTCTCTTTTTGTTTTTTCTTTTGTGCAATAGTTTCACCTGTTTTGTTCTGCTCTGCTCTTAATTGTTCACACTGATATAATTTTTCCCTTCGGATTTTATCTAAACTTAAAAGTTCATCTAACCGAACTTCTTTACCTCGTTTTTCTAATGCTGTTCTTACCATTTCTGGGTTGGAGCGAATTAATTTAATGTCTATCATGAATAAATCCTTAATCCTTTGTGATATTTATGTAATTATTCAAAGGAAATACCTAAAACTTTTAATAATCTTGACAATTCATCATTAGAAAAATATGATACTTCAATTTTACCTTTTCCTGAATTGCTATGTTTTATGCTAACTTTTGTCCCTAACTTTCTACAAAGTTGTTGTTCTATTTCATTTAATTGTGGATTTTTTATTTTTTGAGTTGTAATATGTTTTTTCTTTGTGCCTTCCTTTAATCTGGAAACTAATTTTTCTGTTTCTCTAACGGAAAGTCCCTGTTCAACAATCTGTCGTGCTGTCTGTATAATGAGTTCTGGTGAAGTCAGTCCCAACAGTGAACGAGCGTGTCCAGTTGTTAAAGTCCCATCCATTACCATTGTTTGGACAGCAGAAGGTAAAGAGAGAAGCCTCAATGAATTTGAGATAGTAGAACGGTCTTTACCAACAGTTTCTGACAATTGTTCATGAGACCATTGAAAACTTTCCAGAATGGATTGATATGCTTCTGCTTCTTCAATAGGGTTTAAATCTTCCCTCTGTATATTTTCGATTAAACCTAATAGTATAGATTCATCATCAGAAACATCACGGCATATTGCAGGGATTTCTATTAGCCCTGCTAAAATACATGCACGAAGCCTTCGTTCTCCACAGACCAATTCATATTTCCCTTCTGCCTTCCTAACGATAACAGGCTCTTGCAGCCCATGTCTTTTTATTGATTCTGCTAACTTTTGTATAGACTCCTCATCAAAGGTTTTCCGTGTTTGCACTTTACTGGGTCTAACATCTCTGGGATTCAAGAAAAGGATTTGTTCTCGTTTAGTTTCCTGAGTGTCATGAGCCGATACTGATTCTTGACTCTGTATTCGAGCAGGTCCTAAAATCGCCTCCAATCCTTTGCCTAACCCCTTTTTCTTACTTGAACTCACGGCTTAAAATCTCCTTAGTTAGAGCAATATATGCTTGTGCACCGGTTGACTTCCCATCATAATAAATTACAGGTTTCCCAAAACTGGGTGCCTCGCTTAATGTAACATTTCTCGGAATAATAGTTTGAAAAACTTTATTTCCCAGATATTGCTGCACCTCTGCCACAACCTGTTTGGACAGATTTGTATATTGATACATTGTCAGCAGTATTCCTAAAATCTCTAATCTATGATTAAAATTATCCCGGACGCGTATTACAGTTTGCAGTAATTCGCCTAAACCTTCAAGAGCATAGTATTCACATTGCAGAGGCACAATCACTTTTTGAGCGGCTCCGAGTCCATTAATGGTTAGCAATCCCAGTGCGGGTGGGCAGTCAATAAGGATAAAATCGAAATCATTAACTATCGGTTCAATCCTTTTGTTTAGTTGAGTCTCTCTATTTCCAATCTCAATCAGTTCGACTTCTGCCCCAGCCAAATCCCTGTTAGAAGGAAGCATATACACATTCTCATAATCTGTGCTTTGTATTGCCTCATTTATCGGCTTATCAAGGAGTAGAACTGAATAAGTTGTATTTACTATCTCTTGTTTATTAAATCCAAATCCTTGCGTAGCATTGCCCTGAGGGTCAAGGTCAATAAGAAGTGTCTTATAGCCTTCTTTCCCAAGGCAAGCCGAAACATTGACGGCGCTTGTTGTTTTTCCAACGCCACCTTTTTGATTGGCAAACGCAATAATTATACCCATAACTTCAACTTATTATTTATCAGAAGGTAGAAACTGGCATTTATTAAGATATAATATCAATTATAGAAACCTCATAACAAAGAAAAGACAGAAAGCATAAGAGTCAGAAAGTAAAAATAATGTTTCATCTACATTTTCCACACAGTGAACCTTTGAAATTTGGTGAGATTTCCTGTCTCTCCGAAAATGTAATTAAAGCATTAGAGCCCTGGTTAACACAGGAACGAATTTGTCGAATTAATAAAGTAATAGAAAATAGGACATACACCATTTTACCCGTATTAGATGGACTTTATGATATAGGAAATATGAATGCTGTGTTGAGAACTGCTGAATCATTTGGATTCCAATCGGTTCATGTTATCGAGACCAGTGCTAAATATCGCAAAGCAAATAGAGTTGCTCAGGGTGCAGAAAAATGGCTTGATATATTTCGCTGGAAAAATCCTACTGACTGTATCCACCACTTAAAAAGCAGAGGATATAAAATTTGTGTGACATCATTGAATTCTGCAAAGCCCATTAATGAAATTGATTTCCTTTCTCCAACGGCTATTGTTTTGGGAAATGAACATGAAGGTGTTTCTAATGAAGTAATAGAGCAGGCAGATGAACACATCGTTATACCTATGTTTGGGTTTACGCGGAGTTTTAATATTTCCGTAGCCGCTGCAATAATACTCTACCATGCCTTTTCTGTCCGTTTGTCAAAATTAAATACAAACTGCGATTTGTATGAGACAGAAAAACAGATATTGAAGGCTATATTCTATTGGAAATCCTTGCCCTATGCAGAACGAATCTTATTACATGAATTGAATAAGGGCTCTATAACCCATGTTGAAGATTGATACTGTAAATACGATAAACTATTAA
>DAOOVZ010000042.1:0-18849 GCA_035370665.1 Candidatus Hydrogenedens sp. | reverse complement strand
GATTATTCGCAAATCCAGCAGTTGCTAAACCAGACTCGACAGATAACCCAACCAACAACTACCAGTATTTCGTTGCCTTCTTTGCGACTTGATTCCTTTTCTGTTATGCTGGCTGATTCTGTCTCCGCGGTAAGACGCAGTGGCTTAACCTTCGCACCTGAGGCAGGTTCAGAGAGGCTACGCAAATTAATCAACAAAACGGTAACAAATGATGACTTAATGGAAATTATTCGTATCGCTTTCCGGAGAGGCTGGACTCATGTGAAACTGTATTTTATGATAGGTCTGCCTACCGAAATGGATGAAGACATAGACGCACTTATAGACTTATCTATTCAGTGCCTTAACACAGCAAAAAAGGTTCGCTATAATGCACATATTCATCTGGGCATTTCTACATTTGTGCCTAAGTCATGGACTCCTTTCCAGTGGGCTCGACAAATCTCATTAGAAGAGACTAGAGAAAAACAGAAAAGAATTTTAAATGGATTGAAAAAATACAAAGCAATCAAGATTAGTTTTCATGAGCCTGAATCATCGTTTATTGAAGGGATATTGAGTCGTGCAGACATACGAATAAGCGAGGTTATTAAGTCCGCGTGGGAACAGGGTGCAAATTTGGAAACCTCTGCTGATAAGGTGTCTCTCGAACGCTGGATGCAGGCACTTGAAAAACAAAATTTGAGAGCAGAGGACTTTCTTCGTGAACGCAATGAAGATGAACCGCTTCCATGGGACTTTATTGACCCGGGAATTGATAAAGAGTGGTTGCATAGAGAATGGGAAAAAGCACATCAATATGACATTACACCTGATTGTAGGGAGGCAAACTGCAATCTATGTGGGATTCAACGCAGAAACGATCTACAGTGTCTTCACTTGCAAAAAGAGAAAGTAGAAACTTTAACCAAAGATAAAAATCCTAACCTACCTTTAGCTGCGTCTGAATCAAATAGTTCAGTTCAGAGACTCTTATTAAAGGTAAGCAAATTGAGAGCGGCACGATTTTTGAGCCACCTTGAATTTCAAACAGCATGGATTCGGGTTTTTCGTCGCACACAATTACCAGTAGCCTATTCACAAGGTTTTCACGCACATGCGCACATCAGCATTGCACTTCCTGCACCAGTTGGCGAAACTTTACTTGAAGAATATATTGAAACGAAACTGACCTCTGAAATGAACACGGAAGAAGTTCTTCAACAACTATCTTTAGCCCTTCCTGATGGCTTTTTTATTTACTCCGTAGACAGTATTCCAAAATTGAGTCCCTCTGTCATGGAACGTGTAGCAGGTGTTCAATATGCTATGGTTATACAAGCAAATAAACTGTATGATAAGTCACATATAGACCAGATAATAGATTACATGCACTCGCAATTAGAACAGGTTTTATCTGACAAAGGGAATATACCCCCTGACAAATTAGAAATAATCACTCATGAAATTTTAAATACACCTTCCATTGAATTTTATTCTGAAAAAAATTGCTACCTAATCCAATGGCTAACGCCAGTAGTAAAAGGCAAGTTTTTGAAGCCAAAACATGTCAAAGAATATATGAAAGAAATAGGTTTACCACCACCTCCAACGACACAAACATTCAGAGTAAAAACCTACCTTGATAATGTCCCATCTAATTCCTGTCCAATTCCAACAGAGATACTTGAAAATATAATGTTTATCTCTACTGAATATTGACAATTGTTTGGTTGTTTGTTAATTTTGTAGCAATAAATTAGTTATTAGTATTATATCTTTATTTCGGGTTTGAAACTTTGCCTATTAGTAATTCTATTAGTGAGTTTATATAATATACAAGTGAGTTCAATTTTACTTTCCCTCAATTTACATGGAGATAAACAAAGGTATCTCAAACCTGAGAAAAAGAATATGAAAAAAGCACCACGCAACCGAACAATAACACTATCAGATAAAGAAAAAGATGAAATTCGTAAAAGATTATTAAAAATAAATAGACCTGTTTCTCTTGAAGAATTATTGAATAAAGTTATTAATCAAGATATTTATGAAGTAGTAGATTCATTGCCTTCAAAGTTTGTGGACCTTCTCTTTATAGACCCTCCATATAACCTGGCAAAATCGTTTAACGCTTATTCTTTTAAACAAATGTCTGTAAAAGAATATATGGAATGGATGGACTCCTGGCTTCAAAAAATAATAAGGTTGTTGAAGCCCACTGCCTCAATATATATCTGTGGAGATTGGCGTTCCTCATCTGCTATTCATTTACTTTGTGAAAAATATTTTATAGTCAGGAATAGAATCACATTTGAAAGGGAAAAAGGACGAGGTGCACAGAATAACTGGAAAAACAACTCAGAGGATATATGGTTCTGCACTGTTTCTAATAAGTTTACCTTCAACGCTGATGCAGTTAAATTAAAGAGAAAGGTTATTGCCCCTTACCGAGAAAATGGTATGCCAAAGGATTGGGAAGAGGAGGAAAATGGTAAGTATAGACTGACCTACCCATCAAATATGTGGACAGATATTACAATTCCTTTCTGGTCAATGCCAGAAAATACACCACATCCAACCCAAAAACCTGAAAAATTAATTGCAAAAATTATCCTCGCAAGTTCTAATGTAGGGGACATTATTTTTGACCCATTTGCAGGCGTGGGAACTACCGGGGTTGTTGCGAAAAAATTAAACAGAAAATTTGTCATGGTAGAAATTGATGAAGAGTATTGCCTTTATGCTCTCAAAAGATTAAAATTGGCAGAAAAAGATGCTAGCATTCAAGGATATTCCGATGGCGTTTTCTGGGAAAGAAATACTTTCAAAGACACAAAAACTATAAACAACAAAAATAGACCTTTGAAAAATATCTTTTTAAATCTATTATAACTATTGACCATAGAAAACAAATCATAATACGAATCAACATTGTCTTTTAGTAAAGGTTCTATTTTTAACTTTGAAATAATGTAGAAGATAGGAGTTATTTGGTTGCTTTCGGATTTACAACTTTACCAAGGAATAGAATGTTGCCGTTCTCTCTACCTTGAATGATAAATATAAATTGATGGTCAGCACACAATACTCTATTTAAATTGTTTCTTTTTCAAGGATAAAAATTGTCTGCGTGTTTTTCAACACAATTAATCAATAAAAATATTGAAATCGTCATATTTTACATCCAAATACAACCTAATAATTCAGAATTGCATGTAAGAATAATCTATTAGTAATTTCATTAACAAGTTTATATAATATACAAAAGAGTGAGACATTACACTCGTCAATTTATATAGGAATAAATAAAGCAAAAAAGGAAAATGAAAGAGATGATTGAAGTTGAATCCAAAGACTATAAAAATAGAACTTACCTTTCTGCAATAGAAGCAGCAAAGTATTTAGGCATTTCAGTTGATACTCTTCACAATCTTGCAAATGAGAATATTATTCAAATGCAACTTTCTACAAGTGGACAGATGCGTTTTGATTTAAGAGAGTTAAAGCGGTATGAGACAAAATTCAAAAATAAGGATAAAACAAATACAATAGATATTGACAGCGTAAATATTATTGAAATAAATGAAACTGTCCAGAAAGTATTTCTAAAAAATTCTATGGTAATGGATGAAGTGCCTGATAATAGTATTCATCTAATGATAACTTCGCCTCCATATTTTGATACTAAAATGTATTCAAAAGAACCCATAGAAGGGGACCTTGGCAACATTCACAATGTAGATGAATGGTTTGAAAAAATAAGTGAGGTATGGAAAGAAGTATACAGGATTTTACAGCCCGGAAGAAAAGCATTTATTAACATAATGAACCTTCCGATAAGACTTGAGAATGGTGGCTTTAAAACTTTAAATTTGGCAGGTAGAACAATAGATGTATGTGAAAAAATAGGGTTTATCTTCAAGCGGGATATAGTATGGCATAAAACAAATGCAGTTCGGGCTCATTTTGGAACATATCCTTATCCCGGTGGAATTTTGATAAATAATATGCACGAATTTATCCTCGAATTTGATAAGCCTGAGAAAAAGGGATTTAACAAATATGGCCATTTAACCAAAGAGCAAAAAGAACAGTCGAAGTTAGATAAAGAATTTTGGCTATCTATAAAAAAGAGTGATGTTTGGGTAATGAAACCGCAAGGGAGTGGAGATAGCCGCCGTCATATTGCTCCATTTCCTTATGAACTTCCTTATCGGTTAATTAAGGCATTTAGTTATATTGGGGAGATAGTCCTTGACCCATTTGTAGGTTCTGGCACTACTCTTTTGGCAGCAGCAGACTTAAAACGCAACGGAATCGGATATGAGATAGTCCCTGAAATTGCAAACGATGCTATTAAAGACTTAAAAAACTATCAAACAAAACTTTGGTGAGATAAAAAATGAAATTGGATAGAAAAACAATATATGCACAATCGAGCGATATAAAATCACGCACCTATCTGGAATACCGTAAGGATATGAAGAAAAAAGCAATTGCAGAATTAGAGATATTAGAATGGCTTGAAGGTAAGGTAAAAGAACTATACCCGCAAGAAAAAATTAAAGTTTACAAATCAGGTAGTGATAAATTCCTATGGTTTTTAAGAAAAGGAGGAATCACAAGAAAACCTGATTTTATTGCTGAAATAAATAACAATAAAATAGAATTTGAGTTCCAATATGCAGAGAAAGCAAATTTAGAGTTTTACGATTTCAAAATATCCAAAGTAGCTAAAAAGAAAAATAGTGAATATGAACCCATTAAAAACAAATTTTTTATATATATTCATAAGCCCTTATTTAAGTATGCAATATTTAAACCTGAATGGATTCTTAATAACGGCAAATATGGGATGGTAGAAGCATGGCGCAGCTATGCTTTTAGAGTCCCAAAAGAAAATTTTGAAAAATTACTTAAACCAGACCCTAATTTAGAAATACTCTGTCAAAAAATAGATTCTAAAAATTTTATTCTTAATTTTCAACATGAATTATTAGATATAAATAGGGAAAAACTTTCATCTGTGCTTCAGAGTGTAATTGATGAAAATAAAATTGTAAAAATTATTCCAAAAGACCTGCATAGTTTTTTTAAGGTTTGCTTCATTCTGGATAATTTAAATAAAATTCCTCAAAATACAAATCTATGGCTTATTTATTTATTAAGTTATATAGATAAAAGTATTTCACTAGAGAATATTTCTAAAATCGTTTATTGTATTGACTTTCTTTATTCCAAGACTGAACTGCAACCCAATGAACTTAATCAGTTAGTTAGCAAGGTTAAAGAGTTAATGGAAAAAGTTAAAAAATTCTATCAAAAAGACGGCTCTTACAAATCTTCTTTAACAGCAAGCCCATTAGATGAAACAAGATATGCTTTATTTTCAATCAATCTTTTGGAAGATTTAGTTCAGGATATGATTTATTACTACTCTATATCAGAATTAAAGCCGATCAAGAAAATATATGAAAACATAGAAGACGCTAATAAAACTTACGAATTAATTAAAAAGGCAAAGCAAGAATGAAAGGAAATTATCCATTCCTTTTCCCTATTTAAAAAGCAAAAATCTTCTTTCTTCACATATTACTATTTATAAAGCGGCAGGTGTGGTTGGGGATTACCAACAATTAGTTAATATTCCAAGAATGGCTGGGCTTGATAAATGGTGGGCGGTGCAGGATTCGAACCTGCGACCCCCTGCGTGTAAAGCAGATGCTCTAACCGACTGAGCTAACCGCCCAAAAATACAGCGGACAATATGTTACCAAATTAAAAGTAGACTAATCAATTTTTGGGATGGAGTAAGGATAAATCTGTCATTGTTCTGTTGGTGAAATCATTTTGTGAGGGTCAACAAGTTGGTCAAATTCCTGAGCCGTAATCAAACCTGTTTTCAAGGCTTCTTCTTTTAAGGTCGTCCCATTTTTGTAGGCATTTCTTGCAATTTGTGCTGAAATTTCGTAGCCGAGTTTACGGGTCAGGGCTGTTACCAACATTAGTGAATTCTGCACATAGGATTCTAATCGCTCACGATTGGGCTGAATCCCGTTCAAACAGTGCTGGGTGAACGATTCGCAAGCATCTGATAACAATCGTATGGACTGAAGAATGTTGTAAGCGATTACAGGTTTAAATACATTCAACTCAAAATTTCCTGATGCCCCTGCAATGTTTATTGTCACATCGTTCCCCAATACCTGAGCACAGACCATTGTCATCATTTCGCATTGGGTCGGATTGACTTTACCTGGCATAATTGAAGAACCTGGTTCATTCTCAGGTAGATATAGTTCTGCTAATCCGCAACGAGGACCACTACCCATAAGGCGAATATCATTTGCAATTTTCATACATGCGCAGGCAAGGGTTTTTAATGCACCGGAGAGCATCACCAGAGCGTCATGAGTAGCCAAAGCCTCAAACTTGTTCTCTGCTGGACGGAACGGCAATTGCGTAAATTCTGAAATATGTGCCACAGCCTTTTCCGCAAATCCAGCAGGTGCGTTAATACCTGTTCCAACGGCTGTTCCACCCAGAGCCAATTCATATAGGTCGTGAATCGCATATTGGATACGATTCTCTGCTTGCTCTATCTGTCGTGCATAACCAGAAAATTCCTGACCCAATGTAATGGGCGTAGCATCCATCAGGTGTGTTCTTCCTATCTTGATTATATCCTTAAATTCCTCTACTTTCTTGTTCAACTCATCATGAAATATTTCTAAGGCAGGAATTAGGCGATTATTCAATTCTATTACTGCTGCTACATGAATCGCAGAAGGAAAAGTATCATTTGAGGACTGAGACATATTCACATGGTCGTTTGGATGTATCGGCTTTTTAGTGCTATGTGGATGCCCCAAAATTTCATTCGCACGAGTTGCAATCACTTCGTTAACATTCATATTTGTTTGTGTGCCACTTCCTGTTTGCCATACATGAAGAGGAAATTGGTCATCCCACTTTCCTTCAAGAATTTCGTCAGCAACCTTTATTATTAATTCACAAAACTCTGAACTCAACAAACCTAATTCTCTATTTGCCTTTGCACAAGATTTTTTAATTATGGCTAAAGTGTGAATAATTTCTATCGGCATTTTTTCATTACCAATAGAAAAATATTGTAAGGAACGAGCCGTCTGACTTCCATAATAAGCATTTAACGGAACTCGCACCTCTCCCAAAGTGTCTTTCTCATAACGAAATTCCATTATGGGAATCCTTTCTTTTTATAAAAGTTATATTTGAAAACATCTAAATAAATTTAATAAATATTTTTATTTGTATTCTACTTTAATTTAATTAATCAAATAAATTTTTTTAAGTTAATATTTAAAAATTTCAAAGAGGTGATAATTTATTTTTTATATATTTTTAATTGACAGGGGATAATTTATATGTTATCATACAATATATTGTGTTTCTATATATTGTGTTTTTAAAGGTTTAATCATGTTCTATAATAAAAAATTGATTTTAATAAAATCTATCATCTCCGTCTTACTATTCTTAATTAGTGGTGTTATTTTTCTGTCTGTCATCTTTGATTCACCTGTTTTACCTAGTGGCGAAAGTCGCCAATCTATAGAACATGTTTGCACATATATACCATTTTTTCCGAAAATGCAACATTTTGTTAGTTTTTTTCAGTTAGTTTTTGGACCTGCGATACATTCGATATATCTTGTTCTTTTTATATGGGCTATAGCCTTATGGGATACACGGCATTCTTTTTCAATTACTCTGCGTTTTATGGGACTTATAACCCTTTCCATAGGTCTATCCATTTTTTCACAAGCCTATAACTTATACTCAACAGGAGAACTTCATGAAGAATGTATTTTAGGATTATTTATTGTTGAAAGGATTCTAGCTAATAATTTTGGAATCCTTCCTTCATTGATAGTTGCATTTATGTTAATTCTTGCAGGCTTTTTCTTATCTTTAGATTGGATTGCTTTATATTTTTTCCAACAGATTTTTCTTATATTTTCTTTCCTTTATGCTATTGTTAAATCAGTATTTGTTTTTATTCTTAAGGGAGTTGCATGGATTAATACCAATTTTATATCACTGGAACAACAGACTAAACAAACTATTGTTACAGAATCTCCATCTGGTCAATTGCATTTTCCGTTGGCAGATACAGAAAATGTTGATGCTTATTCTCCCAATAAAAATCAAAAAGACGAAGTAGATACCTCCTTATTACCAGACTTACCTTCATTAGATATGGGTCAGGAATCTTTTGAAACAACTACCACACCAGTTATTATTACAGCACAGCACGATACTGACAATTATGGTGAAGTTATCTCTTCTTATGAAAATCCAGGTTCAGTAAAGGCTAATCCACAAAAAGAATCTTCTACAGAAGAGAAAAAAAATAAAAACTGGATTTTTCCCAAAAAGGAAAAGAAAGAAACTCCAGATGCTAATTCATTTATCAACAATAATCTTGCTTATTCGTTAGATGGAGAACCAATTCGTTCAGGTCAGCCAGCCCAACAAGAGTTAAATATTCCCCAGAAACGGGTTGCAGAATCTGAATATCCTGAACAATATACAAAACCTCAATTAAGTTTGTTGGATAAACCTGTTCCGTTACAAACTTCAAACTATGATGAGCAACTTTGGGAACGGGCAAAAATTCTTGTAGAAACATTAAAGCGATTTGGAGTTATGTCCCGTGTCACGGGCATAACTCGTGGACCTACTATTACAAGATTTGAATTAGAGCCAGAGCCGGGTATAAAGGTGACAAGGTTTTTATCTCATGCAGATGATATTACCCTTGCTTTAAAAGCCGACCGTGTGCGTGTAGAGGCACCTATTCCTGGCAAGGGCAAGGTCGGAGTAGAAGTTCCCAATCTTGTCCGTGAACAAGTGCTATTACGAGAATTATTAGAAAGCCCCGTAATGAATAAACATCGTGGGAGATTGCGTCTGCCACTTGGGAAAGATATAGCGGGGGAAGTAAAAGTAGTTGATTTGACACAGATGCCTCATTTACTCATTGCAGGTGCTACTGGTTCTGGCAAGACAGTTTTTGTAAAGGCTTTATTAGCGAGTCTCTTGTTCCAATACACACCTGACGAGTTGCGACTTGTCCTTATAGACCCCAAAATGGTTGAGTTCTCAATATTCAAAGATATACCACATCTATTAGAACATGTTGTAACAGATGCGAAAAAGGCAGGGGAAGCACTTGACATACTTGTAAAAGAAATGGAAGAACGGTATAACTTATTTGCAAAGACAAGTTCACGAAATTTAGAAATTTATAATCAAAATGTTGAAAAAGGCCAATTAGAACTGTTTAAGTCCGGAGAAAGAGATTTATTTAGCACACCTATAAAAGTATCTCGTAAACTTCCTTATATTGTTTGTATCATTGATGAGTTAGCAGATTTAATGATGCTACAGCGTGCTACAGTAGAAAATGCTATTGCACGATTGTCCCAATTGGCTCGGGCTGTGGGAATACATCTTATTGTTGCAACCCAGAGACCTTCTGTTGATGTCATTACAGGTGTGATTAAGGCAAATTTTCCTGCACGCATATCATTTCAAGTTTCATCTAAAATTGATTCTCGCTGTATATTAGATACGATAGGTGCTGAAAAGTTGATTGGACATGGTGATATGTTATACCATAATGCTGGATTGCCAAAACCAACGCGGATTCAAGGCGCATTTGTTAGTGATAGAGAAATAGAAAATCTGGTTAATTACTTGAAAACACAGTCGCCACCGCAGTATTTTGATAGTATGGGTTTTGAGCAGTTGATGAAAAAAGAGAACGAGTTTGCACCCGACGACAACGACCCGTTGTTTGAGGAAGCAATTAGAATCGTTCGTGAAACGAAACAAGCGTCGGTGTCATTACTTCAGCGACGACTTAGAATTGGGTATGCCCGTGCTGGGCATTTAATTGATTTGATGGAATTGCATGGAATAGTAGGTCCACATCGTGGGAGTAAACCACGCGAAATATTATTGCCTCCCGCTAATGTGGAAACAGACAACTTTGATATAATAAATCATAATAAAGATATAAATCTTTCCGATGAGGAAGATTAAGAATATGAACACTACAAAAAAGAAGTATGGAACAAGGTTAAAGGAACGGCGAGAATCGCTGGGCTTATCTATCCAAGATGTTTTTGAACAAACCCGTGTCCCAATTCAATATATCCTTGCATTCGAAAATGAAACCTTTGAAATATTATCAACCAATCCAAATATATGGGCATTTTTGAGTTCCTATTGTCAATATATTAATATAGACCCTCGTCCATATTACGACTTATATTTAGAATGGTTGAGAACACAAAATTCCACTAATAAACGAAAAAAAACATCAAATCAAAGTGCTCAAAGCGAAGCGATTGAATTGCCTCCATGGTTAGAACCACTAATTACCTGGGGGATTGTTTGTGCTGTTCTCATCTTATCATGGCTTGCTTATTCCTTTTTCACAAAACCCATCCGTGAAGACCCTTCATTAAAAGTCAACGCTGGGTCAGTGGAAGCACCTATCGTTCATTTTGAAGAAGAATAAAAACAAACGAAGATAATACCCATTATAAATATATAAATCCTATGAATATTAATTTACCAAACCAACTTTCGATTGCACGCTGTATCCTTGCAATTATCTTTGTTGTCTTTATGTCCTTTACACATTGGATTACTTTTGCTATTGCGTATCTTATCTTCATTATTGCGGCTATAACAGATTATTGCGATGGGAAGATTGCCCGTCAAAGAAAAACTGTGACAAAGTTTGGACAATTGATAGACCCTGTTGCAGATAAGGTTCTTATGGTCGCTGCTTTTATTATGATGATGAAATTAGATGAATTAAAAATACCCGGCTGGTGTGTAGTCGTTATTTTAGCACGCGAATTTTTGGTTACTGGTGTTCGTGCTATCGCCGCTGCTGATGGGAATATTATCCCTGCAGACCCTTGGGGCAAATTAAAAACTGTGTTCCAGATGTGCTATGTGTTTATATTTCTATTTTTAGCCACAGTCAGAAGATTTCTATTAGATGTTTCCTTTTCTTCAATTCCATCAGAAAAAGTAAAATCTTTTGACCCATTATTAGGAAATTTTTCACTTATACTTATTATATTTGTTTCTATTTACACACTTTATTCTGGAACTGAACTTTTATGGAAGAATTGGGAAAAACTGAAACTGGATTGATTGGAACACAACTTTCAAATAGAATGGAAAATGAGGAGTATATGTCTCGGATTATAATTGATTTAAATTCATATCGTCATAATCTTCAAATTGTAAAGAATCTTGTTGGTTCTAATATCCGTATCATAGCCGTAGTAAAAGCCAACGCTTATGGTCATGGCTTGGTTCCTATTGCTAAGCGTGCCGAAGAATGGGGCGTAAATATGCTCGCCGTTGCCAATATAGAGGAAGGAATTTCCTTACGACAGAACGGAATTAAAATACCTATACTTATTTTGCTCCAACCAGCAGAAGAGGAATTGCCCTCAATCATTGAATTTAGATTTACTCCTTTATTATCAGAAATAGAGCCTGCTCAAAAACTATCTGAATTAGCAATGCGGTCCAAGGTAAATGTTTCTGTTCATTGTAAGATTGATACCGGCATGGGACGACAGGGTTTTAATATGGATACTGCTATAGCAGACTTAAAAAGCATTGTGTACTTACCATATATTGATATTGAAGGCGTAGCAACTCATTTCCCTTGTGCAGATGAACCCGATGATATATTTACGACAAATCAGATTCGCATCTTTTCAAAAATTTTGAGTGATTTTGAACAGGAAGGAATACCCTACGAAATTGCACATGCTGCGAATTCTCCCGCAGTTATTAATTTTCCTAAGAGTTATTTCGATGCTGTTCGTCCAGGCTTAATGACTTATGGTATCTGGCCTACCAAGCAGAAACCCGAGAAAAATATTTTAAAACCTATACTTCGTTGGGAGGCACAAATAGCGCAAGTTCGTAGAATGAATGCAGGCTCTACTATTGGCTATGGTCGGACTTTCACCGCACCTTATGATATGGATGTCGCTATTGTGCCAGTAGGCTATGCAGACGGATTCCGAACTCAATTGTCCAATCATGGCGAAGTGCTAATCCATGGTGTTCGTTGTCCTGTGCGAGGAAATGTGTCCATGGACCAAATCGTGGTAGAACTAAAAACTCAGCGTTCTGTAAAAAGAGGCGATATAGCAGTTTTAATTGGTAAAGATGGAAATGAAGAAATTACTGTCGAGGAAATGGCAGAGCGAGTAGGAACCCTTACCTACGACATACTTACGGGAATTGGTTTGCGTGTTCATCGTATTTATATTAATGGTGACTCTTCAGAAATTAAAGAGGAACAAGAAAATGCATGAACACTACTACATAGATGGTTATAATTTGCTTCATACTCTCTTAAAAAATAAAAAATCCAGACATGCCGACCTTGAAGAGGAAAGGAATCAATTGATACATCTCCTTCAAGAATTCTCATCAATAACAGGAAGTAAAATGACCATAGTCTTCGATGGAAAATCAAACAAGCACATTTCTTACCCTTTAAAAAAACATTTATCTACTTCACATCAGATTCAAGTCTTATTTTCACCAGAAGGTTCAGACGCAGATACACTTATTGAATACTATGTTTATAGAGAGACCCATAAGGAGAACACTTTTGTCGTATCCCATGACCGCACATTAGTGCAGGTCTGTATTGGAATGGGGATATCAGTAATGCGACCTGAACGGTTTCTGAAATACTATAACGAAATTAAAAAATCTATAATAACCCCAAAAAAAACATTATTCCAAACCTTACCTGTGGAAACTTCTCTCCGCGAAAAATTAAAAGATTTTTTAAACCCAGAATCAAAAAATAAACTACATGAAACAAAAAAATAACAGTTTTTGCATTACTGTAAAAAAACCAATTTTTTAAAATATCTAATAAAAAAATAAGGGGATATTCTTTCTTTCTCAAAATGACAGATAGGGTCAGAATGACAAAATTATATTTTAAAGGATTGAATAAAATAATCTACTTCCCGCTTGGCGTTTTTGGCGGTAAATTCTTTGATTAAAATCTGACCCTTGATATAAATTTTATGTCTGTTAGTTATTATGGCGAGAGATAACAAAAATTCCCATTCTGTGAAAAAGTGGCAGGAGTGCCTGAATGCGTAGTTTCTGTATATCTCTAATAAAAGAGAACACTCCGTCTCTATGAGACACCCCTCTCCAAGAGGGAAATTTATAAACCGCAAAACACGAATTTGATGTTCAAACACGCTTTTTGTAATAACTAAAACACATTTTCCAGGGCTCTCTACATATTACTTAATTCGTGAAAAGTTATGGTTTAATCACATTATTGCTGTTTCTAATATATAAAAGGAGTATAGGCAAAATTACTATCTACCTCTACATAAGAAAAGATATTGTATTGTATATAACAATGCTTAAAAAAAATTTCCAATACTTTTAGTGGATATGAGCAATCTCTTTGTATTAACTTTGTGATGGTTTAGGTTGTGTTTTTGATAAGTTTGAAGTCAAAGATTTCTGTTCTTCAATAGATATTGCTTCTTTTAAGGCGATTTGCCCTTGTCTCAAATTGTCCATTGCACGGAATAATACCCGAGCCGCTTCTTGAGGTGCATGGAAACCAGTAGAATTTTCGGCTTCAACAAAATCAATCAGGAAAGAGGCTCGTCTCTGGCATAAACGGGCTTCGTCTAATTTTTCATTTTGAATATTCTTGTCCATAACAGCCTTAATATCATCTATAAGTGATACCAAGGCGTCCATAGCAATATTTTTCATCTCTGTAGTTTTATCCTGTATCCGTTCAACGCGAGATTTTAATTCTTCTTCGGAGAAATGATGACATGTTTGACATGCACGATTAATGTTTAGTAACGGACTACGGACATGATGGTCACTTACTTTTAATGCACCTATGCGTGTATAAGGCATGTGACAGTCTGCACAGGCAACTCCTGACTTTGCATGGATTCCCTGATTCCATAAATCAAATTCAGGATGTTGTGCCTTGAGCATAGGAGCCTTTGTTTCAGTGTGTTCCCAATCATTAAAATTAATTTCATCGTAATAAGCCAGGATATTATCTGCTTCTAAGCCTTTGAACCATGGATAAGTGAGTCGTTTTTCATCCCCCTTGAAATAATATTCCACATGGCATTGACCACAAACGAAGGTTCTCATTTCTTGTCGAGTCGCCATAGTATTGGGGTTATAGTTTTTAATCCCCTGTGTCTCTTTGAGAACCTTAATCCCTTCAAGAAAGGCGGGTCGAGTGATACGAAGTTGCATTGTCTTTGGGTCATGGCAATCAATACATGATACAGGATGGGATACTAATTTTCTTGCTTCTTTATAAGGCATGGGATTCATCTTTTCGAAGCCTTTTATAATATCACCGTTCCCTAATTTTTTATAGGGCACATAAACAGAGGCGTGGCAATGGATACACACACCAAACTGGGGTTTTTGTTGTCTACCTGTAAAGGTCTGGTCATCGAGCATATAGGCATGGCCTCGTTCTTCACGAAAGTCAATGGCAAAGGCATAACCCGCCCACATGCGTTTTAATCTTGGGTCAAGTTCAATTTTAGACTGACTTACTACAAAACGAGGGTCATTTTTGGTCGGAGTATGGGGGAGAGCGTCACTACCACCATATCTTGTGCGGACCATATCTACGGTTTTTTTGTAGAGGTCATATTGAATAGGAAAGTTCTTACCCCAAATCTCCGGGTCTTCAGTATCATCAGTAATATCAACCACGCGGAAGAATGTGTCCTTAGATTCTTGTTGTTTCTCAAAGATATTTATTAACAATGCTGTTATCGCTAATGTTGCAATCACCACTAAAACCACAATGATAAGACCTAATTTGTAGGGTATGCTTACATCTTGTTTTGTGATTTTTATCATGTTCTTCCTCCTATATTAGATTAATAGTTAAAATGTCCGACATTAAAGTGGCAATGGATACATTGTAGAGGTTCGCGATGTGCGATGTTGGCATCTATGTTCTGGACAATTTCCTGATGACAATAACGGCAGTTGTTTTCTGCGACCTTTCTATTGAACTCAGTTATTTGGATAGGTTCGTGGAAACCTCCTAATGTAAATGCAACAGCGTGGCGAATACCATTGCGCCCTTTTGCATAGTATTTTGTGAATAAGGTATGTCCTGTATGGCAATCATTGCAGACTGCAACTACATGATGACTTGATTTTATCCATGAATCGTAATAATTATTCATTACATGACAGTTTGCACAAATCTCTGGGTCATTCAATAAATAGGAATATCCGCGTGCATAATAAAAAGTAAAAACACCTATCCCTGAAAGTAATCCCAAACAGATACAAATGGGTATATAAAGTGAAAAACCTGACGCTTCATCATTAATTCTTCGCTCCATACTACCTTACCCATTAAGAATTTGTTTGCTTAAAATCTCTCCCTGAATTGATACAATTATTTTTTCTACTGGTATATTTTTCCCTGTCTGTTGGAGTCCCAATAGCACGATGTTCGGTAGTGCTTGGCAACAGGGAACCTCCATAACAGCAACGGTAATGCTTTGAATATCATTATCCATAAAAATTTGTGCAAATTTGTGGACATACTGTTCTTTAGGGTCAAATTTAGGGCATCCTAAAAGAAGAACCTTGTCCTGTAATAGTTCTCTGTGAAAATTTGAATATGCAGCAGAAACACAATCTGCTGATACTAATAGATTTGCATTTTTAAGATATGGTGCTGTGGAAGGAACAAGTCGAATCTGTATAGGCCAGTGGGTAAGCGTATCTTTCCTTTCTGATTGTGGCTTGAACTGAATCGTAGGACAGGTATATATAGGTTCTTTTGTTTCGTTAAAACTCTGTTGTAATTTGACCAACTCTTCATCAAAAGGTTCTGCTTCTCTTTCTACTATTGAGAGAGCACCAGTAGGGCAATGTGGCAAACATACACCCAATCCATCACAGTATAAGTCAGAAATTAATACTGCTTTCCCATTCACAAGTTTGATAGCACCTTCTGAACAGGCATTTACACATAGTCCACAACCATTACATTTCTCACTGTCAATTGAAATAATTTTTCTAACTAACATCAAACAATCCTTTTGGAATTTATTAAAATATTACCTTATTTAACATACAAAGTCAAGAGGAGACAAATAATTATAATAGTAGTAATCTTATATCTTTTTTTAATTTTTTTGTTTTTGTATTATTTAAGATTAGAATTATGTCAATACATTAGGTCGAGAGAGTTTAAAATCTTCTACTCTTTTTGAAAGCCATTCTCTGTCTAATTCTGGAGATAGATAGAATGTTGGGAAGAGTAAATTGTCCTCTTGTTTAATAATACCCTGTTCTTTAGCAATTTCGGATAATTTTGTATCAGGATAAATGCGAATGCCTATTGTGACCTTCAAGAAGTCGAGTTTTAGTGAATCTGCAAATTCCAGACTTTCTTCAACTGTTTCTCGGGTTTCGCCGGGTCCTCCCAATAATAGAAAACCTGTCCGTTCAATTCCATAATCGGCAAACATATTCGAAACAGTGCGAATGTCTTCCCGTGAAAATCGCTTGTTCAAATTTTTTAACACTTGTTCAGAACCACTTTCAAAACCTAAACTAATCTGTCTACACCCTGATTTTGCCATAAGTTGGACTAAATCTGTATCTATAAATTTGGAATAAATAATACATCGCCATTTTATATTCAATTCTTTTTTCAAAATCTCGTCACATAAATCTTTTGCATAGGTAGGAGGAAGATTGAAAGTATTATCAACAAAGTAAAAATTGCTGAATCCTGCATCAGCCCATTCTTTCAGGTAATTTGTAACATTCTCAGGTGAACGCTTACGAAGGTTTGTTCCTTCAATACTTGGTGTTGAACAATAACTACACATAAAAGGACAACCACGCCTGGTCTGAACAGGTATCCAGATGTCCTGATTTTTAGTTAGCGAGGTAGAAAGAAGTTTTGGACCGGGTAGCGGAAACGCATCCAGATTTTTTGAAACCGTTTTCTGTGGTTTGAAACTATATCCTCTTATATATAGACCCGGTATATTATTTATACTTTGTTTCTTTTCAAGTTGAGATAATAATTCTAAAAAGATAGATTCCCCTTCGCCTTTGATTCCTATATCAGCATTGAGATATTCAAGTGCACTTTCTGGAAATATACTATATCCCGCACCACCTAAAACAATCGGTATATCTGAATTAGAATGGCAAGCTGCAACAATCCCTCGCACTTTATCAAGAAAAAATCGCGGTGACTCTATGTTTTGATTGTCAATATTTCTTACGGTGATACCAATACATTCAGGTTGAAATTCTGCTATTACCTGTCTAACTCGATTTTCAGGATTATCTTCAAACATCAGGTCTATAAAACGAATCTCGTGCCCTGCTTTCTGTGTAGCCGCAGCAACACAACCCAGTCCAATAGGTATCACTGGCATACTGATTTGTTCTGTGTTAGCAGAAATAAACAGAACTTTCATTTTTTCTTTTTATTCTTCTATGATTCTTTCTATACGGTAAACGACCTGATTTATTGGGTCTGGACATCCTATATGAGCCACATCGGGATTACTTTCCCATGGGAAACTTCCTCCATTCTTCATCACCATAATCGCAGGTAATAGAGCAGAAAAAGCACCTAAACACATTCCTGCCGGTGTGGTATTTTCAACTATAAATGTATTACCAACTTTATTACCCGTAGGACACTCACCTTTAACAGATTCGACTGTTATCTTAATTGTTGTTTTTGCCATTTATTTAGCCTTCTTATATCATAGTTGAACCACCGTTCACATGTATATATTGACCTGTCACATAATCGGACAGAGATGATGCTAAAAACACAGCAACACCAGCAATGTCTTCTGGCATGCCAATTCGTCTCAGGGGAGTATATGCGGCTATTTGTTCGTGCATTTCTGCCGGTTGATTAGCAGTAGCATCTGTCTTAATTAGCCCCGGTCCAATGACATTAACCGTGATTCCACTTGGTCCGAGTTCAAGTGCCATTACTTTAGCGATACCGTCTACTGCCGATTTAGCCGCAGCATGCGCAGCAAAACCATACCCGGGAGACCTCGACAATCCACTACTAATGAAAATCAATTTGCCTGATTTATTTTTGAGCATGTATTTTAATACTGCTTGTGAACAATTATAAAGTGCTTGCATTTCGCCGAGAATTTTCGCCTGGATTTCTTCCCAGGTAAGTTCAACAAAAGGCTTGACAGGAAAATTGATATTAGCGTTATTTACCAATACATCTATTCTATTGAATTTGTTGTAAGCAGTATCAACCATTTTATTGACTTCGGTCGCATTTCTGACATCTGCCTTGTAAATTAAACCATCGCCACCATTCTTCTTTATTTCTTCTAATACTTCCTTTGCCTTTTCCTCACTGTTGTTGTAGTTGACAATTACAATTGCGCCATGCATGCCAAGAGCCTTTGCTATACCGGCACCTATTCCTCTGCTTGCACCCGTTACAACTGCAACTTTGCCTTTAAGATTAATTTGCATTGTTTATTCTCCTATTATAATAGTAAATAAATCTTAAAAAATTGAAAAAAATGTCTATGAGATAATTATAAAGGATAAAAATAAATAGAATAAAATAAGTATATAGTTTTGTTTTTTCTACTTGCTAAAAGATTTTAGAAATATATTTAGGCATTTAGCTAAATAACATAATATATCTTTTAGTGCAAGTAGTAAATATCTCTATTTAATATACATATTTTT
>DAOOVZ010000041.1:0-19002 GCA_035370665.1 Candidatus Hydrogenedens sp. | reverse complement strand
ATTTTCTTAATCAAATCCATTTATAGTATAACAAAAATACTTGTTTTTGTCAATATAAATTTGAGTATTATTATCAAATGCAGATATTATTTTATAAAAAGTAAAGAAGGAGATGAATCTTTTCTTACAGATATTTAATAAAATGCTCTAATTTATTTGATGTTGAAAAAAAGGAAATAACAGTTATAATTATGCATGTTTTAATAGAAAAAAAAATAATACCCAAAGGAGTTTAAGATGGCATTAACTTTTACAATAGGTAATTTTTCATCAGAAACAAATTCAGGTGTGAGCCTTGTTGATTTTTTGGGCAGAGTGGTGTGGACCCTGTCGTATGATGGCTCCTATTGTTGATGAATTGTCAAAGGAATTTGAAGGCAAAGCGAAAATTGGGAAAATAAATGTTGATGAAAAAATGGAATTGGCAGAGCAATTTGGCGTTTCTAGTATTCCCACTCTTGTGATTATAAAAGATGGTGAAGAAGTAAAAAGGTTTGTGGGTGTAACACAGAAAGCGGTTATTGTCTCTGCGTTGGATTCTTTTTTAGGCTAATTTTTCTTATAATTGTATTAACAAAGGTATTTTTTTAATCCCATATATAAACTAAATAAAATAAGTAATCTTTCTGATTTATCGTGTGAGAAGATATACCAGTATCACAAGAGTAGGCAGGAGATAGAGCAACTATTTGACACATTCAAGAACATCCTAAATGCAGACAGGACATATATGCACGATGACTATACATTAGAGGGCTGGATGTTTATTAACTACCTTTCCCTCGTATATTACTATAAGATATACCATCAGTTGATAGAGAAGAAACTGTTAGATAAATATAGTGTATCTGATGTTCTCTTGTTGTTATCTAAATTCAGGAAAATAAAAATCGCCAATGATTGGCAAAACCTAGAACTCCCTAAACAAACTAAAATTATAATCAAACAACTGAATCTACCTATTACTTAATTCATGGGAAGTTAGGGTTTAAAATCTTTGAATAGACATTTTTAAAATAGTGTTACATAGTTTTTTCTTGAATGCCGCTAACTTTTTCTAAACGATTGAGGAGGTTATTGAGTGCCGTTTCTACTTCTTGACGGGTATCTTCGATTTTTTCTTTGTCTTCGGATGTTGGTGGGGATATGACGGGACCAAAGCCAACATATATTTTTGCAAAGGGTTTTGGTATAGAAAAGTGGTCCCATGAATTTAAGTGCCAGGATTTGTTTACAATTGCACCCATTGGGATAATTGGGGTCTTTGTTCTTGCAGATAACACTGCAATACCTGGTTTTGCGATACGGCGTGGTCCTCTCGGTCCGTCCAATGTCCAGCCGACACATCCTAGTTGTTCTAATGCTTTTTGTAGTCCCTTCAGTGCATCGCTTCCACCTCGTGAACTGGAACCACGAACGGCTTCTATTCCAAAGTGACGCACTATTCGTGCGGCTAATTCTCCATCGTAACTATAACTTGTTAGGGTATGATAATGTGTTCCTTGAAACAGATATGCACCATATAGTATATGCTCATGCCAGAATGCAACGATAATACGCCCTTCTGTTTCAATTGTTTGCTCGTAATGTTGTTTATCAAACACTTTCCATTCACAAAGGGTAAGGAGTGTTTTTAAGGCAAAAGATATAATTGGTGGTAGTGTTGTTAAAAGTATCTTTTGCGAGAATGTGAATGAGTAGGGGCTGTTATATGATATGTCAGAGATTCTCACGCTGTTCTAAACTCCGAACAAGTTGATATATCATCTTTGTTCGTGGTGTAGGTAGAAATGCGGCCATTCCGCGTCTAACAATTTCACCACTAATTGCCTCTATTTCTGTTTTCTTACCGGCGCGTATATCCTGGAGCATAGATGAGATATTTTCTGCGGTTTGTTTACAGGTTTCCTCTGCGAGTTCGATTAGGCTTTGTGAGAAGCGGTAGCCTTCTGTGCCTGCGACTTTGGATGCTTCTGCTACAAGGTCCCGGAGTAACTCTTGTGCCTCACGAATTTTTAGAAGCATGCCGTTAGGGACATTTAGAATAGCCGTTAATGGATTGATACCTGCATTAATGGCTGTTTTTTCCCAGATGGCTTGGCTCGGGCTATCTGTGATTTCAACCTTGAAACCGGCTTGTTCCAGAATTTCTTTTGCAACTTTTACGGAAGCAGTTGTCCAACTTCCGAAAGTGGTTGTGCCGTGTGCCGCATATTTTGTTTTCCCTTCTCCAAGCAGTGTAGCCGCTTCTGTGGTTATTCCTGCAAGGATATGTTCTGTTCCTGTTTTTCGACAGAGCACTTCTACATTTCCAAGTCCATTTTGTAGAGTAAGGACAGGGGTATCCGGAGGAATAGTCAAACTTGATGTGGAATAGGATTTCACTAAAATAATTATTAAATCCTGTATTGCTGGGATATGTCCAGCGATATGGACATTAATTTTTTCGGTTTGGTCTCCTTCTTGTATTTCTATTCCATTTTTCATTAGACGATTGATTCTGTCTTGCTTATAGTCTATCAAATGCACACGAAAACCTGCTTTTGCTATTTTACCTGCAAATAAGCAACCTAATGCACCCGGACCCACTACACTTACCGCATATCCCTTACTCATTTCATTTTCCTTGTGTTTTTATATCGCATAATATTATAGACTAAAAGTTATTTATATAAAAATTATTTTTGCGGCTTTACAATAAATGCTTTTTTAAAGTTAGATTCTTGTGAAAGGATTTTCAAGGCTTCTTTTGCAGTTTTTTCATCAGGTAAGTTAATAACACTAATTTTATAAAGATTTTCTACATGTTGAATTCTGAACTGGAATTGGCTATATTTTTCTTTCATTTTTTCTACAAGGACTCTGGCTCTATTTTCTGCGTCATCTCCGCTTAATGCTGAAAGTTGGATACTAAAAGTTTTCGGATTCTGATTCACGGTGGTTTTTGTGGATGCTTTGTCGGAAACATTTTTACTTTTGCCAGAACCGTTAATATCCTGGTCAATAGGAGGAGTTATTGGCGTCAATTCAGTAGATACCTGGTCTTGTGGTTTGCCTTTAGAAGTAGCAATTGTTGTCTTTGTTGGCAAAGGACTATCTGTGGTTTCAGTTGTAGTGGTAGTTTTTTGTTGTTCTGGTATGCTTGTAATATCAGTTGCAGCAGGTGTTTTCTGTTGGTCCGGAATAGTCGTGGTATCAGTTGCAATAGATGTTTGTGAAACAGGTTGAACAGCAGAAGGTTCATTTGTCGTGGATGCAGGAATTGCATTTGCCGGGGCGTTATTCGTTGTTGGAGATGTTTGCATTGAGGTCTGATTATCGCTGGATATTGAATCAGTTTTTACAGTTGTTTCTGTACTTGTTGTTGCTTCTGGAGTTGCAGTTATAGTTGTTTCATTTTTTGATAATGTTGTTAAAACATTTCTTCTCCCAAAATAGACTCCTAAAAGAAACACGAAGATAAAACAGAAAATCAAAATAACTATGGTATATACTAATGATTTAGAGGAGAGGTAAATTCCCTCCGGGTCCTTGCCTTTATTTCGTGGGAATGGAAAATAATCAGACATGATAGATACTATTTTGTTGGTTAGGATTTTCAGTTTCAGGTTTATCCCCTAGCCGTTCTAAAACATTTTTTTTTGCTTCTACCATTTCTGCCAGAGTGAAATTTGGGTCTCTTACTTCAATGACACGGTCGTCAATACGGTCAATATACATGATGATATGTTCATCTTTTGATGAAATAGCCATTTCTTTTATTTTCTTAAATACCTTTTCTCGTTTTAACAGTTGTGCGGCGAGAAAGGCTATTGCCAGTTCTATTCGAGAATATTCCTTTTCAACTGCTTCATAGAATAGTATTCGCAATGGGGAATCTATGACCTCTTGTTCTTTCTTCTGTAATTTTACATCAATGAATTGGTGTCGCCATTGTGATAGTGAGTCCTGTCTTTTTTCTTGTTCCCAGCAAGACATACAAAAATCTTGCCTTTGCCACTCTTTACCAGTATCTATGATTTGAGAGCCAATCCATTCTTCGTGAACAAAGATTTTTTCACAATTAAAACATTTTATAGCGTTTCGGCTAATTTTAATTTCCATTTAGATATATCTCCATTAATAGTAATTATCGCAAATTATATCTGAATAGTTCATTTTGGGGATGTAGTTGTCGAGCCGACGACGCCGCCTCCGATTTTTAGTAAATCTATTAATATTCGTCTTGGAATGTCAATTACGCGGAAGGCTTCGGTAGTAATTTCAGCAGCACCACTAACCAATGTAATACCCACAGGTGGTAGTTCCTTTACCTGTCCCTTGGGATTAGATGAAGGACCATGGATACGGAATCCTAATTGGATTGGATTCTGTATAATTTGATGCCCACGAATGTTAAAACTGTCGCGAATAACTGCTATTTGAGAAGCCAATTGTGGGGAAAGGGTTACAGACAAATCATAGTCCATATCACCGTCAATAATAAATTGTCCACTCCCATTGACTTGCAAACCTTCAGAACGAAACTGTGCATTTGGTGTTTTAATTAGGTCTTTTTCCATTTGAACATCAGAAGAGAATGAATGGAAAGGCAAGGTAGAAGGGAAACCCGTAGGGGACATATCCGGTGCAAAGCGAGATAGCAGTAGGTCTGTCTTTACTTTCCCATTTACCACCTGGAATAAACCTTTGCCTGAAAGTGTATTGGAATCATCCAGGTCAAGAGAATAATCTACATTGCCTGTGCAAGTCCCTTCCATAATTTCCGGCAACTTTAAATGTCGAATAAGGTAGATGACAGGTATATTTTTCCATTGTGCTTTTAATGAACTCAGATTCTCTGGGGAAGTAACGGAATAACTACCTTCAATAGTTCCCTCTCCTACTTGTGCAGAGAAACGGTCTAAACCAGAGGCATTCGGCTTGTCATAAGCAATTCCTTTGAAATTAGTTGCTTCCCAGGGTTGCATGGTTATTTTTTCTGCATTGAGTATAAAAGTCCAATATTCAGGAGTAGGCGGTGGCTCCTTTTTTCTAATTCGTTCTGCTTCTGCCTCTTCTTTAGAACGAAGTGGTATAAGCCACTTTACACCAATAGGCGGAATATTTGCCTCCTTCGCATTGATAGTTAAGGCTCGTGTCCGATTATTTGGGTCGCGGTCATCTATAAAAGCCTGAACAGATACCCCCTTTGCTTCTATTGGTATTTCTGTGTCTTTTGCAAGGAAAGAAGCCCAGTCAATATCTGCTCCTATCTTCATGATTGTTCCATATCTTATATCTCGAGTCTTCTTTTCCCACTGAAAATATCCATTGCTGCCAATTCCCCCTTTCCCTTCATAAGGTATTTGGAAGCACTTGCTTGCAGTATTAATGTCTATTGCGTCTGTGGTTATATCTACTTTTTGTAAATGGAATTTTTTACCGTAATAGTTGTATTCGAACCGTGCGTCCAGCGGAGACGATTCTAATATGGCAGAACCATTAAATATTAAACTTTTCTGAGGTATCAAGGTGATATCTAAATTTGAAATTGTTGCTCCCATTCCCGGCTTTTTTCTAAACCACCATTCATATCTTATATCTGCGGAAGTAAATTCTGCATTTAACTGTGCAGTTAATTTCTCTGGAAGGTATTTAATAACTGCTTGGAAAGTGGCACTTCCTGAGAGCGAAACATCATCCTCTTTTTTCAAAAATGGAAGTTTTTCCAGTGTGTTTAGTGTCCCACTTACCGTAAAGTTTCCTAGCTTTTCCTGAATATTGTATGAACCTTTTGCTGTTATCTGAGATTCGTTATAGATACCCGATAATGAATCAATGGTAAATCCATTAGTGTCAAAGACACATGTTGCAGTTATACCTGTTACTTTTATTTTCATCGGCGGGTATTCTACTACTCCTTCTTTAAGCACTAATGTTCCCTGAGGTAATTTTCCTTGGGTTACCCAACCTACTTTTACTAATTCCAGATTTGCTTGTAGCGAAGGAAGGTTCGGCTTTGTCGGCTTAAATTGTATTGTTCCATTGGTTACATCGGCTAAGGCTTCTATTGTGGGACTTGTGAATGTGCCATTTATCCCAAAACGGAGATTGTTAAGTTGTCCAAAAGTCAGTGCAAAATCACCATAGGATTTAATTTGTTGTTGTGTGAACGAGGTTATTAAGTCCTCTAATGGTATTTTTCGAACTTCTAATGTCAGGTTTAATTCCGGAATTGGTTTGTCAAGGAATATTAAACCCGAAAGACTGCCATCAAACTCTGATGATGTTATATCCGCAGTAGTTATTCTCAATCGTTTTTCGGCTAATTTAAAGTCTGCCATAGCGGTCAATCCACCTGTAATGGATTGGAAAGGAAAATCCTGCGATTTTATTTTTATATTTTCAAAAGGTGCTTCTAATGCCAGTATCAATGTCTGATTGGGATAACCTGCCACACGCAAAGAAGGTGTTATTGACCCTTCTGGAGATATAAAATCCTGGAAATGAATGACCTTCCCTAACTGTGAGAATAAAATTTTATTTGCAGATGTTCTTAAATCAAAATCTTCAATAGAACGAAAACGCAAATCGAGATTTAGTCTGTTCTCTTCAGGAATTTCAGGTAAATAGGAAACGGCTACATCCATTTTTATACGGGTTTCAGATGAATCAAAAAGGCGATAACAATCAAAATTTATTTGCTTGAATTGCACCTCATGTTCTGGTATTAGCCCTTTAATAGAAATATTATTTCTCTCTCCTATAATACGGAAGGAAATATTATTAAATCTGGACGAGGTTCTTCCTCCTGCAAGTTTTTTCAATTCATCTAAGCATGAGCGGTCTTCAATGTTTATCTTTATATCCGATTGTGTAACTTGAACTCGGTCAAGACTCCATTCACCATATATCAGATTAATCCAGTTGAGATGCACAAAGGCGGAAGGAATAATTGCTTCTGCTTTAAATCCCTTGTAATTCATGCAAAACTGAATATCGTCAATACGAAGTCCCCGCAGACCATTGGGCATAATTGTGCCAATAGAAAGAGTCCCATTTACTCTTTTTCCTATTTCTTGCTCAAAATCCTCTTTCCAGGATAGAACTATATAACGGACATAAAAAAAGCCACCAACTACTATGGCACCGAGTAAAATAAATAGAAATGAAATGACAAGTAACCTATGATGGGTTTTATGTTGTTTCATAGGTTTAGAATCTCTTTCTGGATACTGAGCGATATAGACTCTCCTTATTTATATACAAATATTAGCTCTCTTTGTTCTCTTGTGTGTTTACGGCTCCGTGTTTCTCTAAAATTTGATTACGGAGTTGAACGCATACCTCTGGATGCTCTTTCAAATATTTTCGTGCCAACTCTCTCCCCTGACCGATATTCTCGTTGTTGTAAGAAAACCATGCACCACTTTTCTGGATAAGTTTTTCATTTATAGCAAGGTCAAGTAAATCCCCTTCGTAGGAAATCCCTTCATCAAATAAAATATCAAATTCGGCAGAACGGAACGGAGCACTTAATTTATTTTTGACTACTTTAGCCCGAACACGGTTCCCAATTTCTACCTCTTTTTCTTTTACTGAAGAAACACGGCGAATGTCAATTCGCATGCTGGCATAGAATTTCAATGCTTTCCCTCCTGTCGTAACTTCAGGATTCCCGAACATAACACCTATCTTATCCCTAACCTGATTAATGAAAATTACCAATGTTTTAGAACGACTGATTGAACCCGTGAGACGACGCAATGCCTGAGACATAAGCCGTGCTTGTAATGCCATGTGTTGGTCGCCAATCTCTCCCTCTATTTCTGCTTTCGGCACTAACGCCGCTACTGAATCTATGACAATTACATCAAAAGCATTGCTCCGAACTAAATTTTCACAAATATCTAACGCCTGTTCTGCGTAATCAGGCTGAGATACTAATAAGTTGTTAATATCCACACCTATTTTTTCCGCAAAAACCGGGTCTAATGCGTGTTCTGCATCAATATAACAGGCAATTCCACCTTCTTTCTGGGCATTGGCAACCGCATGAAGCGCCAGTGTCGTTTTCCCGGAGGATTCCTGTCCAAATATTTCAATGACCCGTCCAAGAGGGAAACCTCCAATTCCTGTGGCAAGGTCTAATGATAAACAGCCTGTGGATATAGTGCGTATCCCCTGAGTAAAACGGTCATCGCCAAGACGAATTAATGTCCCACGACCATATTGACGCTCTAATTGATTGACCGCAATTTCTAATGCTTTATTTTTCGATTTCTGGTCTTCTGTGTTTGGTGTTGCTGACATATTCTTTCTCCATTTATTTTATTTGATATATGAAAATATTTTCACTCTATATATTATGCACAATCATCCTTTCTCTGTCAATTATACTACTTTCGATTAACACCTTTGCACCCTCAAATTTCTTTTTTAATTCTTTAAATTGAGAAAAATCTCTAATCGGATTTTCTAACGAATTTGATTTTAAAACAGGTTACATTAGATTCCTTCCAGTAGAACTGATAGAAATGCTTGCATGTAATACGCCTTTCTGTTTACGAAGGGCAGAACAAAGTTCCTGAATTTTATGAGCCTTGCCACGAACTAATATGGTTTCTGCGCATAACTGATTGTCTAAATGAATATGCGTTGAGGTCAAAATCTCATTTATGAATTTATGCTGTATATCCAGTATCTTATCATTCAAATTGGGTATATGATGGTTATACACGAAGGTAATAGTCCCAATGGCTTCCTCGTTCTCTTCCCACTGCTTTTCAACTAGATGGTCGCGGATAAGGTCCCGAATAAATTCAGAACGATTTGCATATCCTTCATGCTCAACCAGATTTTGTAATCTCTCCCAGAGAGATTTCTCAATAGAGAAACTCAATCTAACCACACCTGACATTTTTAATTCCTTGCTTATGTATTGGTTTTTTTGGAAAGTCAAGACTATTTTTGGGGTTCTAATTTTCTCAATCTGATATTTCTAAACTCAATAGGTGCACCTTCACTTTGTAGCCCAATATAGCCTTCTTTAACGGTGCAATGAGTTGCTTTGTTTTGTAATACGCCATTTACCAACACACGAATAGCGTCCCCTTCGCACCATATATCGTATTGATTCCATTCTCCTACTTTCTTTTCACTACTTTCAGCAAGTTTAGGCACTCGACGCTCATTTTTATCCTTATGTTCCTCAAAATCTGTGCCACCAATGACCCAGATGTCGCCAGCGTTTTCATGCATAAGTTGTGCCTCAATTGACTTAGGCCAGACTTCATCTTTATCCTGAACATGGAGCAGGACACCACTATTCCCCGGCTTACCTGCCCATCTCCATTCCAACTGCAATTCATAATTACTAAATTTCTTATCTGTGCGGATATAGCCTGTGGGTTCTCCCGTGCAATGGATAACGCCATCCTTTACCATCCATGTTTTGGCTGGGTCAGCATTTGGGTCAGGCAGAAATTGCACCCAACCTTGAAGCGATTTACCATCAAATAAAGAAATCCATTCACCGTCAGCAGAAGAACCTTTCTCCTCTGCAATTACTTGTATCATCAGTAGGAATGAAAAGACTACGGTAATAGTAATAATAAAGGCTTTTTTCATGGCATTCTCCTTTATGCTTGTGTTTGTCTATTTTTTATGTTTCATCATACCATATTTTTCCCAGACTTAAAAAACAATGAAAATACTTTCAATGATTGAAACCTATTTGGCAACATTCAACAATTAAGCCATCTCTACTATGTGATGTTGGTATCTCTTTTTTAATTAGATTCTAAAAACCTGTAAAGTTTTCTTGGATTAATTCTGTTAAAATATATTTATGTTCCAACTCAAAAATAAGGAGCGAGGCTATGAAGACTATGAGCATTATCTCTTCCATTATCGCAGTGTTTATTATCCCATCTCTTGCTTACACGAACTCGGTAATTACCACGGCACATCTCATTGAGGAAATTGCAGATTTGCGGCAGTTGACGGAATTTCCCAGCAATAGTTACAAATTAGTGCAATTTTCCTCGTATGACAGACGCAGTGTGCAAAGACTACATTCAGATTGGTTTAGCAATTCTGATGGCTTTGGCAGTGAGCCGATACCGGGGTTTATGTCTGTGCTGAAAGAGGAGAAGAATGGTGAGAATGGTGAATATCTACTTGCGAAAGTAGATGGTCCGGGTGCAATAGTCCGTTTCTGGACGGCTGCGATTAAAGGTGACTTGAAGGTTTATCTGGACAATGAAGCCACGCCGATATATGAAGGTCCCGCAGAAAGTTTTTTTAGAAACCCTTATACTCCGTTTATTGCAGGCACAGGAATCACGGAGGAATTGCTCAAAGGTAGTTTGTATCAGCGAGATGCCGCATATTGTCCAATGCCATTCTCCAAATCGTGCAAGATTGTGTGGATAGGGAAAATACAGGATATTCATTTCTATCACTTGATGGTGCGGATGTATAAGGAGGGGACAATCGTTCAGACTTTCTCGCCTGATGACCTGAAAGTGGCAAAGGAACAAATCGTTAAGGTATGTAATATTTTGAAAAAGCCAGAGATGCTCCGGGCAGAGGAACAATCACAAAAGACGACAATCGAAAATGAATTGCCGCCAAAGCAAGAGGTGGCTATATGGAGCAACAATACCGGACCCGGTGCTGTGATAAATCTGAAATTGCGAATAAAAAATTATGTTCAGACGCAAACGCTGCGTGTATTGATACTCCGCATATATGCAGATGGTATACAGGAACCGTTGGTTGATAGCCCGTTGATTGATTTCTTCTCCGCTGCACCGGGCATAAACCCTTATCAATCCTTGCCAATGGAAATAACCCCTGACGGCTGGCTGGTATCTCGTTTTCCTATGCCATATCAAAAAGACATGACCATTACCTTGAGAAATATTATAGATAGAAATTTATATATAGAAGGAGAGGTGCTATCACAACCTTACCAATGGAATCCTGAATCTTCCATGTATTTTTGTGCAAGATGGAGAGGTTCACAATCGGTTTGGGCTCGTCCAGAACATCCTTACGACCTGCCATTCCTCTATGCAAGAGGGAAAGGTTGCATTGTAGGTGCAGTCAGTCATGTATTCAATCCTTCGACAGGACCTACTTCCGGTGGAAATTGGTGGGGTGAAGGAGACGAAAAAATCTTTGTTGACCAGGATAAAGTGCCCTCCATTTTTGGAACAGGTTCAGAAGATTTCTATAACTATTCATGGTCAGCAACAGACATTTTCTATTATCCCTACTGTGGGCAACCTCGGAATGATGGTCCGGGCAATCGTGGCTTTGTATCTAATTTCCGCTGGCTCATTTTAGACCGTATACCTTTCAATGAATATGTTGCGTTCTCGCTTGAACTGCTTATCCATTCGGAAGTATCTGATATGGGATATGCACGCATTGCATACTATTATGCTCGCCCTGAAACAACCGATGACCACAGTCCTATCGCAGAGTGCGTATACGACCCTATGTCCGCACGGGATGACTGGCATTGGTTGCCTGAGCCCAGAGGAGCGGCAAACAATGCCATATTCTATCAGGCTGAGGATTGCCTCACTAACAAAACGCAGACAGAATTGCTCAAATCGTATATGTGGGCTGGCAGAGGATTATGTCTCTGGAAACCGAAACAAGGAGGAGAAACAATAAGTTTCAAAATACAGGTGTCCAAAGAGGGAAATTATGATGTTAGACTTATTTGTGCACTATCTCCGCAATCAGGTAATTTCCATGTTATATTTGATGATAAACTAATTACCACAAAGCCTATATCCCTATACGACGAATTCCATGTCCTATCAAGGGAATTCAACCTTGGCAAACAACAAATCACAGAGGGCGAACACACCTTGACTCTAAAAGGCATTGGAGCAGAAAGCAAAGATATTGGTATTGACTTCATCTGGCTTCAACCCATATAGAGAATTTTTTTGCGTTAAAATAAAACACAATAACGATAGAGAGAAATAATTTATGAGCCAATCTTCAGATTTAACTTTTATAGTAAATGAGCATGGCAAAACACTAAGGGACAGGTTTGGGCAGCTGATAAAAGATTGTAGATTCTTTGATTCCCTTGTTCCCTGACAATTAAATAATTCAATAACATATAGAGAAAGGTTATGTGTATGGGAAATTTTATAACAAATGGAGAAACAAGAAGTTTAGAAGAACGCATATCTGAACTTGTAGCAAATAGTGATGAGTTAAAATTTATAGTTGGATTTTTTTACTTCTCTGGACTAAAAGAACTTTATACATCGTTAATTAAAAATCCAGGTGTTATTTTAAAAGTATTGGTAGGACTCAATGTAGATATATTGAATTATCAATTGGTAGAGTATTCAGATTTAGAAAGCCAGCGAGGTTCTCTCTCAAATGATGAGATATTAAGTAAATTTTATGACTCTATAAAGAAATCCATAAATACAGGATATTTTGATAAACAAGAATTTTATGAGCAGGTGAATTTTTTTATTGAACTTATTCGAAGTAATCGTTTAATAATAAAAAAGACAACTAAACCGAATCATGCTAAATTATATATCTTCAAATTGCAAGGTGAGCAGGTAGGCAGGAAAACACTCTTCATTACCGGTAGTAGTAATCTTACGCGTTCTGGGCTTAATACGCAGGCAGAGTTTAATGTGGAAATAAGCGACTATGGTTTTGAGGAGGCTGAAAAATATTTTAACGATTTATGGGCAGAATCAATTGATATTACAAAGGACAATGTCCACAAAGAAAGGCTCATTGAAATTCTTGAAAAAGAAACATTGATTAGAAAAATTACTCCATTTGAGGCATACATATTGGTATTAAAAACCTATCTAAATACATTTGAAAAGAAGAAAAATAAACAATCAATTACTGAACTCTTAAAAAATAATGGATATACCCCATATCAATATCAATTAGACGCCATTCAACAGAGCTTAGCCATTATTGACAAATATAACGGCGTAGTCCTTGCAGATGTAGTTGGTCTCGGAAAAACCGTAATCGCATGTGCCATTGCCAGAGAATTAAACAAGCGGGGAATTGTAATCTGTCCACCTACTTTAATGGGTAACCCAAGAGAAAATGATGCCGGCTGGAATATGTATATCGAGCAGTTTGGACTTTATGGCTGGAAAGTCAGGTCTTTAGGTAAACTTGACAAAATTCAAAAACAAATTGCAGATAAAAGGTTGAAAGAAATAGAAGTTGTTATTATTGATGAAGCACATAGGTTCAGGAACGAGGATACACAGAGTTATGAATACCTGAAAAATATATGTCGTGGTAAAATCGTTATACTCATCACGGCTACTCCTTTTAATAATAAGCCCTCAGATATCCTGTCCTTGCTTAAACTATTTGTTATACCAAAAAAATCAGCAATCACCCTTGATAGTGATTTAAACACTAAGTTCAAGGAATTCAAAAGATATTTTGATGACCTCGCTTATATAAAAAAGTATTGGGATTCCAGTGATACAAAAAAACAAGCCACTGCCCATAGTAAATATGAATCAATTTTTAATAATAAACTCTCATCAAAAAACGATTTAATAAAAGTAGAAAGTTCTGCAAAATATCTTGCCAAACAAATCCGTGATATCCTCGAACCTGTTACTATTCGGCGTAATAGACTGGACTTACAAGGAAATCCATTCTATCAAAATGAAGTAAAAAATCTTTCAAAAGTCGCAGACCCCAAAGAATGGTTCTATAAATTGACACCTGAACAATCCACTTTTTACGATAAAATTATAAAAGAATATTTTGTCAGTCCTGATGAAAAAGGTAGATTCAAAGGCGCCATCTACCGACCTTTTGAATATCAAATGCAGCGTGAGGAAATAGAAGAGGGAAAGTTAGATGAAAAAAAGAATTTTGAATTAAATTTGCAACGCAATTTGTATGACTTCATGCGTCGCTTACTTGTAAAACGCTTTGAAAGTTCCTTCGGCTCCTTTGAAAAAAGCCTGAATAACTTTAAAAATAATACTAAACTCGTAAAGGATTTCATTGATAAAACAGGCAAATATATTTTAGATAGAAATCTTTTAGAAAGAATTTATGATTGGGATATTGAAGAGATAGAAAAGAAACTTAAAATTTTTGTTAAAAATATAAATGAAAAAGAAAAACTTAAAGGTAATGAGATTTATAAAATATCTGAATTTAAGCGGAAAGATGAATTTTTAGCAGATATAAATTCCGACCTTAAAATGTTCGATGAAATTCTTCAATCCTTAAAGGACTTAAAACTTTTAGAAAAAGACCCAAAAACAAAATGCCTTATTGACGAACTAAAATTACAGTTCAAAAAGGAGCCGAAACGGAAAGTAGTCATTTTCTCTGAATATATTGATACAGTGAAGTATCTTAAACCTTCACTTGAAAAGCATTTTAGAGTAATAACTGCGGTAGAGCATTTGTCTCATGATACCCTGTCAAAAATCTACAAAAATTTTGACACCTCTTACCCCCAGAAAGAAGACAATTATGACATTTTACTTGCAACCGATAAACTTTCAGAAGGCTTTAACCTAAACCGTGCAGGATTGGTCATTAATTATGATATACCATGGAACCCAGTACGCGTCATTCAGCGTATAGGCAGAATAAACCGTATCAGCGAAAAGGTTTTTAATGAACTCTATATCGTAAATTTCTTCCCAACCGAGCAAGGTGCAGAACTGGTGAGGTCCCGAACAATCGCCTCTAATAAAATGTTTTTAATCCACAACATATTAGGTGAAGATGCAAAAATATTTGATATTGATGAAGAACCTTCACCATCAGAACTTTATGATAGAATCCAGCGAAATCCAGAAACTATGGAACAAGAAAGTATTTATACAAAAATACTTAGATTGTTTACTGACATAAAAGAAAAATATCCAGACCTTGTTCAAGCATTGGACAAATATCCTACCCGCGTTAAAACAGCAAAGAAAAGCAATGAAGACGAACTATTAATGTTTATCAGAAAAGGACGACTATATATCTACAATGCAAAATATAACCAACAGAATGAGCCTGAATTGATTACATTTGACGAGGAATTGCTTAATAAAATCTCTTGCAAACTCGACGAAAAATCACTACCACTTAGCGATAAATTCTGGGATGTCTACGAAAAAATTAAAAACTACAAGAGACCTTTAGCCCGACTTATACCAGAAAACAGTCTGGAACAACAAGCAATATACAACTTAAAAACACTTATCAATAAACTGCCTTATGAATATAGAGATTTCTTAAAAACACTTCTCGAAGATATTAAAAATTATGGCACTTTACCCGATTTTACCTTACGCCGTATAACTAAATTACAATGTGGGAATGATAAAGAAATTGAAAGTGCAATCAAAGAAATAAATCAACTAAAAAAGGAACTTGGCGAGAACTATTTAGAAGAGGAAATCTCAAAAGTGAAAAGTATGGATAAAGAAATAATTGTTGCCATTGAAAACCAAAACATAAGAGCATAAAAACATGGAAAATGACAGCGTTTTACAATCCATCATTGATAACTTTAATGTAGACAAATTCGAAAGATTCTTCCGTGAGAAATGTGATACATTAAGATTTCCCAAAGAATCAATACCTCCTCAAAGCGATATTTCTGACAATTTTGAAAGTGGCATAAAATTAGCAAAAGGAGAACTTGAAGATAAGACATTTATTGTCTGCTCATTTTTAGCTAAGAAAAGCCTAACAGAACGCTCCAGTAAAAAAATCCAATACGAAATCGGTAAAAGAATACTAAAATTAGAAGATGCTGATGCAGGGATATTCATCTTCTACGATTCCGAAGGCAAATTTCGGTTCAGTCTAATTTATGCCAGTTATTTAGGAAGGCACAGAGATTGGAGTTCCTTCCGCAGGTATACCTACTTCGTCAGCAAAGACCAGACCAATAAGACATTCCTCCTACAAATGCAGCAAGCCGATTTCTCTTCATTAGAACGATTAAAAGAGGCATTCAGTGTAGAAAAGGTAACAAAGGCTTTCTATGCCGAACTCCAAAACTGGTATTTCTGGGCAATGGACAAGGTCGTATTCCCCGATGATGAAGATAAGGACAGAGAAAGTCGGAACGCAAAAAATCTCATTCGCTTGATTACGCGTATCATCTTTATCTGGTTCATGAAAGAGAAAAAACTTATCCCAACTACATTATTCGAAAAATCTTTTGTGGACAATATTTTAAATTATAATGATAAGGAAGGTAGCACCTATTACAAAGCAATCCTACAAAATCTTTTCTTTGCCACATTAAATACACCCATGCGTAGAGATAATTCAGCAAGCAGGATATTTGTAGAAGAGGCACAAAAGCACGGCATCATAAGCGATGCATATCTACAACAGGGATATTATCGTTATAGCCGTTTTATAAAGGACAGGGAACAGTTTCTCAAGGAATTTGACAATATACCATTTCTGAACGGTGGTCTGTTCGAGTGCCTTGATAAGAAGGTGGATGGTAAGGAAATACGAATTGATTGTTTTTCAGATAATCTCAAAAATGAATCACGATTAAAAGTGCCTGATGACCTATTCTTTCTTGAAAATGAATCAGAAGTAAATTTGTCATACATAGGAAATGGGACAAGTCGAAAGGTTCGTGGTCTGTTTCCTATTTTGAAAAGTTATAACTTTACAACTGACGAAAACACACCAATTGATGAGGAAATTGCGCTTGACCCAGAACTACTTGGCAAGGTATTCGAAAACCTATTAGCCTCATACAATCCTGAAACTGCCACTACTGCCCGCAATGCCACAGGCAGTTATTACACACCTCGCGAAATTGTGGACTACATGGTCACAGAATCACTTGTCCAATACCTGAAACAAAACATGGAACATAACCAAAACCAAGTAAGTAATCAAGACTCCTCACCTTGCAAAGGGGAGGTGTCGCGTAGCGACGGAGGGGTCAGTTCTAATCAAATGACATCAAGTATGGAGGCAAGGTTAAGGAAATTATTTGTTTATGATGATGATATAACTGACTTTAATGACCAGGAAAAGAACACAATTATCGAAGCACTCAGCAATATAAAAATACTTGACCCCGCTTGTGGTAGCGGCGCCTTCCCAATGGGCATTTTACATAAATTAGTTTTGGCTCTCCATAAACTCGACCCAGACAATAAAATATGGAAAAAACGACTACTGGACAAAATAGCCGTAGAAATCAGGGCAGAAGTAGAAAAATCATTAGAGAACAAATCACTCGACTACATCCGCAAATTAGGACTTATTGAACACTGCATTTTTGGCGTAGACATTCAGGAAATAGCCATCCAGATTAGCAAACTCCGCTTTTTTATCTCCCTCCTAATTGAACAAGAGGTTGACGATAGCAAGGAAAATCGCGACATACGAGCACTTCCTAACCTTGAAACCAAATTCGTAGCCGCCAATACACTTATCGGGCTGGATACAGGTTTATATTTAGAGAGCAATGAAGTCAAAACTCTCAAAAATAAACTTTTTGAAATTAGAGAGAAATTATTCTATACCAACAAACGAACCGAAAAATATGAACTGCAAAAAGAACTCACTTCCCTACGGAAACAATTAAAAATTGAACTTGAAAAAAATGGTTTTCCAAACGACAAAGCCGAGAAGATAACACAATGGGACCCATTTGACCAGAATACTCACGCAGACTTCTTTGACCCTGAATGGATGTTCGGCGTCAACCACGGCTTCGACATCATCATCGGCAACCCTCCGTATATACAACTCCAAAAAGCATACAACTCAAAAATCAAATTTGCCGACCTGTATAAAAATCAAGACTACCAGACCTTTGACCGAACCGGCGATATTTATTGCCTGTTCTACGAAAAGGGAATAAATCTACTCAATGATAAAGGACATCTGGCTTTTATCACCTCCAACAAATGGATGCGTGCCGGCTATGGCGAAAAACTCCGAAAATTCTTCTTGAACTACAATCCAAAAATATTGATTGACCTCGGACCCAATGTGTTCGAAAGTGCCACCGTTGACACCAATATACTCATCATACAGAAAGCAAAAAATCAGAACCAACTATTTGCAGTTAAAATTACTGAAAAAAAGAAAGACAAACTCGACTTTGCCCGTCTCCTGCGAGAAAACGGCGTAATATTAAGCAAACTTACATCAGACGCCTGGTTTATAGGCGACGATGCTGAACAACGGCTCAAAGAAAAAATTGAACAAATCGGCAAACCACTCAAAGAATGGGATGTGAAAATTTATCGTGGAGTATTAACTGGTCTCAATGAAGCCTTTATCATAAACAATACAACGCGAGATGAAATACTTGCCAATTGCAAAGACGAAGCAGAAAAAGAAAGAACCAAAGCCATCATCAAACCCATACTCCGCGGAAAAGACATCAAACGCTACTACTACCAATGGGCTGGAATTTGGGTGATATTTATTCCATGGCATTTTCCTCTTCATGAAGATTTGTCTATACAAGGAGCGAGTAAAGAAGCAGAAGAAAAATTTATTGAACAATATCCTGCTGTTTATTCTCATCTTTTAAAATATAAAGATGCTTTATTAAAAAGGAACAAAGAAGAAACAGGGATTAGATATGAATGGTATGCACTCCAAAGATGTGCTGCCACTTACTACCACGAGTTCGAAAAAGAAAAAGTGGTATGGCAAAGAATAACTCAGAGACCTACCTTCTGCTTAGTGAGTGAAGGTATTTATATTTTAGATAGTATGGCTTTTTTTGTTTCAAGAAGAAATTTAAAATATCAAATGGCTGTTTTAAATTCCAGTATTGTTCTTTTTTATGTTAATAAAATAGTGCATCAATACGGTTTTACTGGATTTAGATTGTCAAATCAATATGTAGAAATTATCCCTTTACCTCCAATAACTGTTGATAACGAGCGGATAGTTTATCAGATAGAGGCGCTGGTAGATAAAATTCTTGAGGCAAAAAAGACAGAAAATCATGAA
>DAOOVZ010000040.1:0-19214 GCA_035370665.1 Candidatus Hydrogenedens sp. | reverse complement strand
GTGACGGCGCGTGAATGCGTTTATAAATTTGAATTAAGAAATCAGATGTAAATAATTTATATAGAAAAAGAAATTAACGAATTGAAACCTTGTTTGTAAATAATGTTATGATAATATTCCTTTCTATTAAATAAGAATCAATGGTAATAATTAAGATGTTTTTATTTTAAACTCGAAAAGAAGGTAGAAATTTATGATAGATTTGAAGAAGATAAAGACAGCCGAAGAGTGGCGAGATAAAAGAGAAGAACTGAAAAAACAGTTTTTACATTATCTTGGTGAGGAATTGTTAATATTGAGTGACCCTCTTTATGATGAGATTGAGGAAGACCATTCTGGTATATTTGTTCCACATACGAAAATTATAGATGAAAATCCAGAAGATAATGTGCTACGGTATAAGATAGAATATTCTGTTGAAGAAGATGAGAGGGTTACTGCATGGGTGTTTATGCCTGAACGCAGTAAAAAGGAGGCAACGCCAGCAATTCTATGTTGCCACGACGCAATACCTCAGGGCAAAGATGAATTTGCAGGTGTAGAAGGAGACCCTGAATATGCGTTAGCAAAGGAACTTGCTAATTCGGGATATATAACCATGGTTCCTGATTGTTTGCATTTTGGAGAGAGAGAAAAGCATGGTAAAGTAAAGGCAGAATCAAAGGGATATAACTATAAGTTTTCAAAAATTACCTATCAGGGAAAGATATTGATGGATTATCTGGCAGGATTGCGTGTGTTCGGGACATGGTTTACTGCGGATATTACCAGTATAGGAGTTCTTGGAAAAGGATTTGGTGCATTACAGGCAATTCTTCTTACAGCCATTGAACCATCTATTCAGGCGTGTGTAGCGATAGGTCCATTAAGTTCGTGGAAAGACAAGCGAAGTAAAAATAATTGGATTTTCCACAATGAAAATGATTTAATCCCTGAACTTCGCAAAGAAATAGAGCAAGGAAAAGAAACCTTTGATATAGAACATATCCTTGCACTTTGTGCAACAAGTGCGGTTTTAATTATTAATCCCTTAGAGAAAGATGATACGGTATCCAGAAAAAAAACAGGAATTCCATATATTAAAAATTCCGAAAAGATTTATGATTTGCTCGGGATGCCTGAGGCTCTGCGAGTCATTCAGAAGAAAACGCAATCTTTTAGTAATACTTACCTGCCAGTTATCGAAGATTGGTTTGCAGAATGGTTGTAAATCAAAGAAATATTATTTCATATTGGGAATGAATATTTTTTAAGGATTGTTTTGATTACCATGATTGAAGAATATAAAAAGAAAATAGACACTTTAATCAATAATGTAGAGCGAGTATTTTTAGGTAAGACTTATGCAATAAAGTTGTGTGTCGTAGGCGTATTGGCACGTGGGCATATACTTATAGAGGATGTGCCAGGAATGGGGAAAACGACTCTGGCTCAAGTATTAGCCCGTTCTATGAATTGCAAGTTCCATCGTATTCAGTTTACCAGCGATATGTTGCCTTCTGATATATTAGGGGTTTCCATACTAAATCCGAAAACCACAGAATTCGAGTTTCGGCATGGACCAATTTTTGCAAATATAATTTTGGCAGATGAAATTAATCGCACCCCTCCTAAAACTCAGAGTGCTTTATTAGAAGCCATGAGTGAATATCAGATTTCAATGGATGGGAGAACATATCAGTTACCTCAACCTTTTATTGTCATTGCCACACAAAATCCTATTGAATATGAAGGAACATATAGCCTACCAGAATCGCAGTTGGACAGATTCCTAATTCGTCTTGAAATTGGTTACCCTCCCTCAGAAGAGGAACTTGTGATAATGAAAAAACGAGATGTAGTTAAAGAAATTAGTGAGTTGCCTCCAGTCCTAACATCGGAGGAGGTCATAGATTTACAGGAACGGACCAGGAATATATTTGTAGATGATTCGATAACTCAATATATTCTTTCTATTGTTGAACAAACAAGGCTACATGAGCAGGTTGAGTTGGGCATAAGTCCACGAGGAACGCAGAGCCTATATGTAGCCGCTCAGGCATGGGCTTTAATCAATGGCAGGGAATTTGTTACACCTCACGATGTCCGTGAAGTAGCGGAATCTGTGTTATCACATCGCCTTATTACTAAATCAAAATCTTTTAACCTCATTCATGTTGCAGAAGAACGGAAAAAGATAGTTCAAGATATTTTACAAACTGTCCCAATTCCTCGTTAATTATGATTTCAGGAACACCCATACAAAAAAACACAAGACGGACTTACTGGATAGGTGAGGTGCTTTTTACATGCCTTTTATTACTCTCAGCATGGAATAGCGGTAATAATATTCTTTACCTGGCATTCGCAATATGCTTTGCAATTGCAGTATGTGCAGAAATTTTTTCAAAATGGAATTTTAAGCCACCTCACTTAGATATATTAGTGCCAGACCAGGTCACTCGCGGTAATGCAGCCAATATCTGGGTTCAAATTGAAAATGTAAAAAAACATTTCCCTTTGTTTGGAATTTCTGTGGAAGCAATTATTGAAGACACACGAGGCAAAAAGACAAGGGTATTCTGGAAAAAAATCCCTTTATTGTCGGTTAATAGATATTTTGAGTTTTCATTTGAACAAGTATTTCAAAGGCGTGGGCTGGTGCGGATTTCAGACATTATCCTAAAATCGGAATTTCCATTTGGAATTGTTGAAAGGGAAGCGTGGTATAAAGTAAATGCAGAGGTGCTGGTTGTTCCAAGAACACAGTTTATAAGAGTTCAGGCTTTAGGAAATTTTGCTGGTGGTAGTCGTGTCCCTACTCGGACGCTTATTTCTGAATCAGGTGATTTTTATTCCATTCGTGAATACCAACCCGGCGATGATTTGAGGTATATCGCATGGAAAATTAGTGCACGGCTTGGAGTGTGGGTCATTCGAGAATGGGCGTTGAGTCTGCCAAACCAATATTTAATTTATTTAGATTTGCGGAAACCATCTATTGAAAACGATGAAGAATTGTTTGAAACTATGATGGATTTTGTGGCTTCATTGTCATTCTCTCTAATCATGAAACAATTCCGTGTGGGACTCTGGACAAGCCAGGATAAGATACCCATTGGACATGGAATAGGGCAACTTAATTTAATATTAAGAAAACTCGCTTTGCTTCAACCCGAAGATGATGGAGGAACAGATGGAAATATGTGGAACAGATTCATTCAGGAAGGAAGAAATTCAAGATTACTACTTGTGTCTGTCAATCCTAAGTTATGGGGTAAAACAATTTCAACCGGAATGAAGGTGGTAAATCCTGATGTCATTGCCGCAGGAAGATAAATATGGTTTAATCTTAAAGGTTTCCATAGTAATTGTTGTGATGTCATCATATCTGGCATTAACCGCAGTTCGTGTCTATGGAATTGTTGTGCTGTTCATTCCAATTTTACCATTAGTAATAAATTTTTTTGTTGAGAAAATTGTAGAAAAATATCCACGATACCCATTCTTTATACAAATTCCTCTCTGGATTGTCAGCCTTTCTTTGCCTGTGTTGATTATGCTAATCGGCATTCTGGATACTGTGCTTCTTTTAACCGTATTTATTCAACTGACTCTGGTGGCTCGTCCAAAAGGATTGAGGGAATATCTATATATTATATTGATGAGTTTTTTCCTGCTATTAGGTGCAGGGGTTCAGGCTCCTGAATTTGTGGTAGGGGTCTCATTAATATTTTTTATATGTTTCGTTTTTATTCTATTACCAATTGTAACAATGGTTCATAGCAAAGATGAAAAAGGAGGAAATGTATCAGTTCCTCTGTCAAGTGTAAAACATTACTTCCCAAAATATAAGTTATATTTAACAATTGCTATTTTACTTAATGTTTTTGCTGGCTGGTTTCTAATTATTTTAAGTTTCCTGTTCATGCCCCGCCTGGAAGCAGGTATTTTTGGACACGATATAGGAAATATAACACGAACTGGTGTTACGACCACTGTATCATTGAAAGGTGGTCAGTCCATTGAAGTCTCCTATACCCCTGTGATGAGTATTTATATCCCCACAGAAGGAACAGAAGCACCAATACCACAAGGGCAACTTTACTGGCGTATTACAAGTCTGCCAACCTATCTCGGAATCCAATGGCGAAGATGGCCACTTGAAGAATCCTATGAATCGGTAGCAGATTCATTTACTATGCTAAACATGTTAAAGGCTATTGAGGAACGGAGAAAAGGTTCAAATAGGAAGGTTATATTTGAAATGAAAAGGGATTTACCTTCCTCAACAGTGGTCCAAGAAATTTATTTAGACAGTATTCCTGAGGATGGGGTTCCTGTGTTAGACCGCGTCAGAGAGTTCAGAACACAGGAATCTGGCGCACGTATCTCTCTGATTTGGGATATGACCAAAGACTATACCGTAGCGGCTTCTACAAATAATGCTCGCAGATTGGTATATTCGGCTGTTTCTGAACTTATCACCTGGGATAGAGAAAAGTTGATGCAAGCAGCAGGAAATTATAAGGACTTTATGTCTCCCCGTGATTATAATGTATTGACTCAGCATGATTTGTCGCCAGAAGTCCAATCACAGATACAAAGGGTTGTAGAAGGTAAAGAGACAATTTATGAAAAAGTAGAAGCCATTGAAAAATGGTTATCCGGTCCTGAATTCCAATATACATTAGATATCCCTCCATTACCGGGAGACCACCCTATGAATGCCTTTTTTACAGAAGTTCGTAGGGGACATTGCGAATTGTTTGCAAGTGCTATGGCTCTTGCTGTCCGAAGTCTGGGAATACCTGCCCGCGTAGTCACAGGATATTTAGGAGGAGAATGGGACTCACAAAATCATTCTTACATTGTCCGTGAGGGTATGGCTCACCTGTGGGTCGAAGTGCTATTTCCTCAATACGGTTGGGTGCCCTTCGACCCTTCTCCAATGCCTGACCCTAATTATCTCACGAGAAACCAATTAATAGCGAGACTTTCTCGCTGGATGTTACAAACAAGAATGTTCTGGTATCAGAGAATCGTAGGCTTCGAGCAAGGTTTTACACTCCCAAATTTCGGAACTAAATCTATCGGATTTATTAGAGGATTAGATGATTACATTAATCCGGGGAGAAAACTTGCTATCCCCTCCGTAGGGACTGTATTCGTTATCGCAATGCTTATCATTCTATCATTCCTTGCTGGATTATTATGGCAAGCCTTGAGAAAAGCATTTAATCATCAGCAGGTCGAGATAAGAAAAGTACAGTTAACAAAAGACCAGATAGAAGCAAGAAAACTATTCAAAAAACTGGAATCTGTTTTTGCAAGAAACAATTGGAAAATTCAAAATTTAACTGCGGAAGAAATTAAAAAAGAATTACCCGATAAAGTCCCTTTACTATGCTCAGACATTCAAACATTTTTAGAAGAATATAACCTAATCCGATTTGGACTAAAACCCTGGGATAAGACAAGACGAAAATTCTGGCGTCGAAAGATTAGAGAATGGAGAAGCAAAAAACTCTGGAAAACAACCCCCGAAAATAAAACTATTATTTGATAGAAAATTTAGGAGACTATCTAAAAAGTTAGTTTAAGATAATTTTAGGAGATTGTGATATGGAAAAAAGGAATAAAAAGGTAAACAAAAAGGGAAAGGGTAAAGAAAAAGAGGAAAAAATTTTGCTAACTTTCTTAAAACGAACAAAAGATGGAAAGTATGCAAAAGTAGATGAGAGTGCATTGCCTTATTCCCGACTTAAAGTGCAAAGAGAAGATTATTATGAAGATGAATACTATTATGGCATAAGATAATAAAATTTTTATAAACATCTAAAAATGAGAGTGGCTATTGCACGATAAAAATTATGATTTCTTTGCGTCTTACCTTGCGACCATGGCGGTTTATATCTTAAACTTGAAGAACAAAGAATAGAGTTTTTACTAATCTTTTTGTATCAAACTGATTAATTTTTGAAAGGTCTAATGCGAGTCATTTCTTCTGATTGTTGAGGAAAAAGATTATTTCGTTAGTGTTCTGTGTGCTTACGATTATATCTAATAAGCCATCCTGGTTAAAGTCGGCGGTCGCTAATGCCACGGGATTCCCCGACTTTATCGGATATTTTTCGATATTGAAATCATTGAGTTGTATTGTGCCTTTTTTATTGGTATCAGTCCCTTTGTTCAACATAACTATAAGTTGTTGCCCTTTCCTATCGGCAAGGGCAATATCCGGTAGTGTGTCATTGTTGAAATCAGCAACAAGCATATCCATAATCTCTGTATTTATTTCTGGGTTCTTGCTATTGAAATAGAAAGTGTTTGAAAGTCTGAAAGTAAAAGGTTCACTGTCTCCGTATAAGATTTCAATTGGCTGATTGATTTTCCGATGGCTTATGGCAATGTCGCGTTTGCCGTCTGAATTGAAATCTGCAATGGCTACATGATTTGGTTGTGAGCCTCGCGTCAAAAGCCGAGAATATTCATTAAACTTAAACTCGTTATTCCCTTTCAAAAATAATAATTCGCCAGAGTTGAACATTGCCACAACTAAATCAATGTAATTGTCACTATCAAAGTCTGAGATAGCAAGTGCTCTTGGTCCTCCTGGAGTAGATATAATTTGGTGTAAAACGAGTTCTTCTTTAGAATCGCCTAATAATACAGCAACAATATCACTACACCAACCTGTGGTTATCACATCCTTTAATTCGTCCTTATTTATATCACTAACAATTAATGAGGTTAAACCCGGTGTGGTAAAAAGTGGCTGTTCATCTCCATCTGTAAGCCGCGTATATGCCAGATTGTCGTCAGGGATTTTTATAGAAGACGCAGTAAAAATATTTTCCTCTTTTAAGTTGTGTAAGATTTGAATATCCTGATTTTTCTTCGCAAGGAAGTTCACAACGACAATATCAAGCCATTTCAACGAATCCATATTGGCAATAGCAAGTGCGTAAGGTGCAAAATCAGTTTTAGGAGAAGGATGTAGTTTGACATAGTTAAGGACTCCCTGTGATAGGAGTATTGATAGTTCATCATTTGCAGGTTTCTCTTCACGGGGGTTTCTCATTTCTCCACGGTCGGCAGTAACAATATCAGGTATGCTGTCACCATTAAGGTCAGCAACGGCAATAGCCCATGGATTGGGACCGACCTGTAAAAAACGAGGATGTATTGAAAATGTCTGAGCATGCAGATTGTAGATGAATGATAAAAATAGGAAGAGAAATATAAATTTATAACTACCTTTTCTAAAATAAAAGTCCATAAGGATTAGCCCTTATTTTCTGCAAATTGAACGGCAAGTTTTATTGCACTATATAGACTATGTTCACGAGCCATCCCTTTGCCCGCAATATCGAAGGCAGTTCCATGGTCAACGGAGGTTCTTATAATAGGCAAACCCAGAGTAACATTTACTCCTTCATCCATAGCCACAAGTTTCATGGGAATATGCCCCTGGTCGTGATACATAGCAACAACCATATTGAACTCACCTTCAAACATCCGACGGAATATGGTATCAGGTGGATAAGGTCCAGAACAGGCTATACCTATTTTTTTACACTCTTCTATTGCGGGAGAAATTATTTTAATCTCTTCATTGCCAAAGAGACCCTGTTCACCTGCATGTGGATTCAGTCCAGCAACAGCGATATTAATTTTTGAAGCATGGATTTTTATTAACGCTTTATATGCTATTTCAATTGTTTTGACTAAATCAGGTTTATTAATACTTTTAATTGCTTGAATAAGGGACAGATGTGCTGTATGGTGGACAACCCTTCTTTCTCCTGCAAACAAGGACATGCGGTAATCTTTTGTATTCGTCCAATCTGCTAACATAGTAGTATGTCCATCATAAGGAATTCCCGCTTTTGCCAGCCCTTCCTTTGTAATAGGGCAGGTGACCATAGCGTCGGTTTGTTTTTCCATGCACCATTTTACTGCCTGTCTAATCCATGCAGTTGCCGCTATGCTATTTACAGAATCTATTTTCCCGGGGGTTATTGATAAATTCTCAAACTCAAGTTCAACAATTCCAATTTTGTCTTTCAACTGCAGAGATTCATCAGGGCTCTTTATTTTTACGGGTTCAATAAATCCTTTGATATTCTTATTGTAGTGTATGTAGGCATTAATGTCCCCCAATACGACAGGGGTGCATAAATCAAAAATTTCTTTGTGAGTTAATACCTTGCCAATAATTTCGGGACCGACACCGTTTATATCTCCCATTGTAATAGCAATAATAGGTCTCGTTTTCATAAATAAAACCTTTTATAAAAGTATAATTTTCCTCTTTTGTGTGTTAAAAATATTGAGAAATTACCTTTAATTATACCTCAAAAGAGTAGGTTAATTTCTTTAACAAATGGGTAGGTAAAAAAATAAAAGCAGGGGCTAATTATTATTTGCCCCTGCCATAAAAATCTTCAAAAAATGATTATGTTAACGCAGATACGAGCACGCCTATTGCATTTGCGACAGGTTGTGTAACAGGCGGAGTTCCGCCAACAGGTTGATAGCGTAGAAATTCAACATGACCATCCATGTAAAGCACATTAGACCCACCGGGAATGTGATTGAAATCTGAAACAATTGTAGATATTTTGTCAAACATAATAGGTAATGTGCTCTGGGATTGGGCACTTGCACCCGGATTATTAATATCTGTTATGAGGAATCGCTCAATCCCTTCTCTTAGACGATATACTGTTTTCGAGCCTGCATTACCATAGTATTCAAGACTATCACTGCTGATATCAGAATCTATAATCTTCTGAATAGCTGCATTGTCTTTGCTTTGTATTGCTGATATAAATTGAGGAGTTGCCAATGCCATCAAACCATAAACTAACTGTGCAGGTGCATTCCCAGAACCCGTACCAGAACCCGCACCTAAAGTAGCCAGGATACTTGCCATTGGTCCGATATCAACCATAGGCCATTCATCACCCAGACGGTCAAATACCAATCCTAAATACATATAACTGGAATCCATTGCAGAAGCACATGAAACTGTGTCATCTGCATAGTAATTAATACACCAGTCGTCACGGTCAGGATATTTAGCACGGGTTACGGATTGACTGAAATCGCCGTCTGATGGACAGAAAGCAATCATCGGGTCATTTAAATATTCAGGGTATAAAACGAAAACACTTGGACAGAGGTCTCCTCTAACTTCCATGTTTCCACTTATAGATGGATAAGCACCAACTTGAACAGGAGGATATCGTTCACCTTTAGATTCGTTGGCATACATCTTAAATACCAGACCCCATTGTTTGAGGTTGTTCTGACAACTGGAGCGTCTCGCCGCTTCACGAGCACGGGCTAAGGCGGGCAGAAGAATGGCTGCAAGAATGCCAATAATAGCAATGACTACCAGCAATTCTATTAAAGTAAAACCTTTTTTCTGTATCATTTTCTTTTCCTTTCCTTTATTGTTTGTTTGTTGTCATTTTGCCATGCGTATATAATCTCGTTTACTATATAATCAGACAAATGTAAATTTATATAAGTTTCAACATAATTAATAAATAATTATTAATAGTTAGTTAAGGAGTTAAATCCAATGGACAAAATGTCAGATAACAGTGTGGTATATATTCTTATTTTGATTTGTCTCGCTCTAATCTCTCATTTTATTTATGTGTCAAATCCTAACCAGGAAGGGGAAATTACTCTACTTTCTACTCAATTCGGATATGAGGTGAAAGGTCCTCACGGCTTTTTAGGAAAAATAACCAAAGACAATATAAATGATGAAGAATGGAACTTTTCTGGGAAATTTGATTTTCCAAACCAGTTATATCTTTATTTAGGGAAAAATGTATCCATTTCAGAAACTTATCCGGAAGAAGTCGTTATAAGTTTTTATATCTATCCTTCAAAAATAGGCGATTCCATATTCCCACAAAATAAGGAGAAGGATGTTCAGTTTAAGATAAAGGCTTCTAATGATGCTCGATTTAAGGTTTTGTTTTGATGTTTTTCTATTAGTTGTGGACTTTAAAAGTGAATGAAACCGACCAAAGAAGAGTTACGACAAAAAATTCTATTTTATAGAAAAAATCTTTCCACAAAAGAGGTGAGAAAGAAGAGTGAACTAATTAGTAGTATAGTTTTGTCTTTGCCTGCTTATAAGTCCTGTGAAAGTATTTTTGTATATATTCCTGACAATAAAGGAGAAGTGGATACGATGCCTATTATACACGCTGCTTTACAGGAGGGGAAGCAGGTATGGATACCAAGAGTGAACGATGATGATTTAATCTGGCATTTAATCAATGAAGAGAAACTGTCTCAATTGAAGCCAAACAAGTGGGGAATTCAGGAACCGTTGCAAGACTGGGAACCCAGGACAGAAAAAATAATTCCAAAATCAATCTGCATTGTGCCCGGTATCGCTTTTGACCGTCGTGGTTATCGAATAGGACATGGCAAAGGATACTTTGACCGATTTTTAATGAAAAATGAGGGATGTATTTCTATTGGTATTTGTTATAAATTTCAACTGGTTCCATTGTGTCCACATCGAAACTGGGATATACCTATGGACTGGATAGTTTCTGAGGGATACGCTTTTAACCTATTGACCCCATATCGCTAAAATTTTCCAGGATGTGTTTATGGAAAATAATGAATATAAATTTGTTAAATTAAGTAATGGAGATACATGTTATCAGACAGTAGGTAAAGAATCTAATCCGGTTGTTGTTCTACTGCATGGTTCGTCATCGCCTATGTGTTCTTGGGACAAGAACATTTACGAACTATCGAATAATGGTTTTTGTGTGGTCCGATATGACCTCTATGGTAGGGGATATTCTGCGCGCCCTCATACACATTATAATTCTGATTTGTTTGTAAACCAGTTGAATGAACTGTTAGATAAATTAGCACTTCCACTGCCAATTCATTTAGTTGGAGTAAGTTTAGGCGGTGCTATAGTCGCCGACTTCACAGTCCGCTATCCTGAAAAGGTAAATAAGATAGTCTTGATTGCACCTGCTGGACTACTTAATCGAACTTTAAGTATGAGGGTTATGGGTATTCCTTTACTGGGTAAAATGATATACAAACTTTATGTGGAAAAGAATCTAATAGATAATATTCTAAAAACATGGGAAGTTTCCGATGAAGATAGAGATAGATTGAGACAAATACATGAGGAGCAAATAAAAATTCCGGGATACCGTGAAGCCATATTGTCAACTATAAAATACGGTCCTCTATATGATTTAGAAAATGTTTATATAAAACTTGGAAAACAGAAAAGAGAGGGCTGTTTGATTTGGGGTAAGAAGGACAATGTTGTTCCTTTCTCTTTAATTGAAAAGTTGATGACTTTGGTGCCATGGCTCAAATTATATACAATTGAAGATGGAACTCATGCAGTAAATTATCAAAAGGCAGATATTGTAAACACAATATTATGTTCGTTTCTTGTAAACAAATAAAAGGAAAGGAAGAAAACAATGGATTTTTCTAAATTGCTTAAAACTGCTTCAGCATTTCAGGAGGCAAGAGTATTGTTGACAGGCGTAGAATTGGATTTGTTCACTCTATTCGCAGATAAGGAAATGGACTTGAAGCAGGTGTGCGATTCATTAAATTTGGATATGAGAGCAACTCAATATTTATTAGACGCACTGGCAGCAATGGAATTGTTGGAGAAGAAGGAAGGCAAATATAGAACATCTCCGGAGGTAACTCCCTTTTTAAGCAGACAGGGGAAAGAATGTATTCTTCCGATGCTTGAACATCAATCGCACTTGTGGCATCGCTGGTCCCAACTTACAGACATAATTAAGGGGAAGAGCATCACAACAAAGCCTATTGACCAGATGAGTGCTGACCAGTTGCGAGCATTCATTTTAGGGATGCATGTCGTTGCATTGCGGGCTTCAAAACCATTGCTGCAAAAGTTGGGGCATATCCCATATAAAAGGATGCTGGATGTCGGCGGTGCTTCTGGGACTTATTCAGAAGCCTTTATTGAAATGAATCCCGGTTTAAGGGCTACTATTTTTGATTTACCTCCTGTGATAGAGATTGCCAAAGAGCGATTGAAGAATTCTCCTTACCTGGATAGAATAGATTTTTGCGTGGGAGATTTTTACAAAGATTCACTTCCTACTGGATATGACTTTTTATGGTTGTCCGCGATAATACATCAAAATAGCCGTGAGCAAAATGTAGACCTATATAAGAAGTGTTATACAGCACTGGAAACAGGAGGTGTTATATGGGTGCGAGACCATGTAATGTCTGCGGATAGAACTTCTCCAAAGCAAGGAGCACTTTTCGCAATTAATATGCTAGTAGGAACAAGAGGTGGAGGCACCTATACTTTTGAAGAGATTCAAGAAGATTTGAACCATGCAGGATTCAAAGATGTCCACTTCAAACTTCGTGGCGACCTTATGGACACAGTTGTAGAAGCGGTCAAAAGTTAGGTGTTTTCAACCTGTTTTTTCTGCAAAAGCGGCAGAGAGCATAAAGGAAATAACACTGAAATACAGATAGAAAAATATTGCTTCAGCAGAGGAAGCAGGCTGAGGATGGATATTTCCCCTCTGTGTAATTTTGTTTATGTGTCTTGTTTTCATTTGTCATCCTTTCAGTTAAAGTAATATTAAAACCTTCTTTATAAGACGATACAATTAAATAATCTATTCATTTCATTTTTTAATTTTAAAAATCTATTCTAGAATAGAATTAAAAATTGGTGGGGTTTCATGAAAAATAATTCTTGTGTGAGGGCTTATTGTGGGGACGAAATAGTATCTGTGTTTGAAAGGTGGGAAGGAATAAGAAAATGTATTGCCGTTGCGGAAAGAATGCCGACTGTCCCCGCAATTATCATTACTAAATCTAATCCTGTGATTTGTAAGGTTGGGGCAAGAATTTTTGTTATAGGCAAATGAAGGTTTTCAAAAAGGGTTGCAGAGGGGACTTTAAAGATTGTTCCCAGTTCTGCTACAAAACCTGCTAAAATAGGTGCTGTCCCTGCGACTAAACCATTTAAAGAACTGTTTAATGCTAATGAAGCAGTGGCTTTCCCTTTGGGTGTGCTCAAAAAGATTAGATTGGTAAGGCAAAGGTTAATTCCCGCTACACCAATACCAGAGATTATGTGAAGGCAAACTATAAAATACCATTGCACCTTTGCATTTCCTATTTCTACTGCAAAAAACCATGATAAGATGCTTACGAAAAATAATGGTATACATAAGTAAAGAAGGGAACGATTCCCATATTTATTGGAAAATTTTTTCCATGAAGAGAAAGAGATGACATTTGCAAATTGATTAATAACAGTCAGACAAATCACAATTAATAGCGAATAACCGAGTCTTCTCATTAGAAATACAGGTAGAAAAGAATTTGCAAAGTTAAAAACAGCATTCCATATTATATTGAACAACATTACCTTGCGAAAAACAGTATTTTGGAAGGGTTCTTTGAAAAGTTCTATAAAACTCACTGTTCTATTCTTAGAGAATGTTTTTTCTCCTAATAATTTATTTTCAGAATCATGAATATTGAAGAGTGCCCATGAGGAACCTAAACCAAACAATCCAGCAAAAATAAAGATAGCAGAATATCCATACGATAATAATAGAATATGATGCAGTTTAATAAGTTCCAAACTATAAGCACCAATAAAACTTACAACGGCTCCCAGTAATGTTGCATAAATAAATCGTTTGGTCAAGACCTGAGAGAAAGTATCAGGATTAAAAGAATCACGAAACCAGGTACTGAAAGCACAGCCACCAATATTGCTCAATGATACATATATAACATAGAGAATAAAAAAGATAGGCAAAATCTTACTCTTGATAAAAAAGAGTGGAATGAATCCACAAACTAGAACAGCCGTCCGACCAATAGTTAATGCTGAAACTGCGATAGACTTCCTTTTAGGATACCATTCCACTAAAAGGGTAGTAGGAACCTGCAACATTTGTGCAAGTGGAACCAATGCCGCCAACAATCCAACAACCACATAACTTGCACCAAGATATAATGCAAACGCACTAAGAAAGGCGCCTGTGTTTAGACTCGTCATCCCCTGCGCCAGAGTCGCATCCATCACAAAAAGGATTTTATTTTTGTTTATGTGATTTTCACTGCTTTGTTGGAAATCTTTTTGTTCTACTGAAACAAGAACGCTCATATATCAATATATAGTAGTCCTTCTAAAATTACACAATATCTCGTGCTTATAATGTTATAAATCTATAAAAAAATAGCGCACCAAACGATGCACTATTTCAGTTCAAAAATTTACTAATATAAAATCATTCTATTATATTAATTATACCATAAACAAGAATAAATATTACATTTATTTCAATTAATACTGTTAATGTAATAATTTAAAATTGTCTACTAGAAAATAGTAAAGGAAAAGTATGAAAAATATTTCAATTCTTTGTATCAGAAAAATGGAAAATAGCCTCAGACAGAGGTGGTAGTGGAAATACAGCAAACATAGGGAGTATCAATTACATACCAGATATTCTTAACGAAAATGGAATGTTCTCTAAATTGGGTGAGGAATGGTTTGATGATTATTGGATAAATTATAATAAAATCACTATTGAAACTGATGATGGTAAAACCAAAAAGATATCTACATTAGAAAAATTTGTTAAGTATAAAAACGGTGATATTTCAGAGATAGTGAAACGAAAATCTATTAAAAAAGACGGAGAGAATAATGAATGATATTTTTATTCCTCCTATAAAATATCAGGGTATAAAATCGAAATTGATAAAAGATATTAAATATATTTCTACCCAGGTCAGTTTTGATAAATAGATTGAGCCTTTTATGGGTTCTGGGGTAGTTGGGTTTAATGTTCAACCAGATAAAGCAATCTTTGCGGATAGCAATCCACACATAATTAGATTTTATTCCGATATTCAGACAGGTAATATTAATCCGGGTATAGTTAAATCCTTCCTTCAAAAAGAAGGCAATAATTTATTAAAAACAGAAGGACAACATTATTACACTATTAGAGATAGATTTAATAAAGAACCTAATTCGCTTGACTTCCTTTTTTTGAATAGGGCATGTTTTAATGGAATGATGCGATTCAATTCAAAAGGAAAATTTAATGTTCCTTAATTGTTAATCAAGTTAGAAATATTCGGGAGATAATTAGATATAAAAAATACTCATTTTTATGTCAAAGTTTTGAGATAACAATTATGGAAGCCAAAAAAATGATTTGATATATTGCGACCCACCTTACATTGGAAGGCATGTTGACTATTTTGATTCTTGGGATGATGAACAGGAAATATCATTACATAAGATACTTGTTAAATCAGGAGCAAAGTTTATCCTTTCAACATGGCATAGTAATAAATATCGCTTTAATAAATATATAAATACTCTTTGGTCTGGTTTATATCTATTAACAAAAGAGCATTTTTATTATGTCGGAGCTAGTGAGAAAAATAGGAATCCAATGTTAGAGGCATTAATCTCAAATTTTTCAGCAGAGTTACCTAAAATAAAGGAAGAAGATGTTTGTCAAAAAAATTTGTTTGATTTTACTGAAAATTCACATCTTTTTTTTCGGATATATCAAATAAAAGAAAAACTGTAAAAGTAAAATTATGAGATTACTGAAGATGTCCTATTAAGTTTTTACTTGTAGTTTCGTTGTAACCCAATAACAACGCCTTGAATTGTTATCTGATTTGTGGAAACACAGATGGGTTTCATAGTTCGGTTGGCAGGGCGGAGTTCTGTAATTTTACCTTGAGGATAGAATCGTTTTACTGTTACCTCACCATTTACCAGAGCAACAACAATATCTCCTTTATGTGCCTGTTTTCTAGAATCTACAAGTATGATGTCCCCTTCGAGTATACCGTCTTCAATCATACTTTCACCAGTAACTTTTAATGCAAACACACCTTCTATTTTTTTGTCAAGATTATGAGCAATTAATTTTTCTGCATTTTCTTCTACGGATACGGGTGAACCTGCTGGAATTTGACCTAACAGAGGTATAAGTTGTGCTGTTTTAGACTGACACAACAATTGTGCACGCGAGGTTAGTTTTATACTGCGTGCTTTAGATGAACGCTCTAAATATCCTTTGCGGATTAGTGACCGAATATGACCGACAACACCGTTCGTAGAACGGATACCTAATTGTTCACATATCTCCAAAATGGAAGGGGGATAATTCATTTGTTCCTGAAATTTTTGGATACATTCTAAAACTTCTTTCTGACGCTGTGTAAGTTTTTCATTGCTCATACTTAAAACTCTTATGTTTAGTTAATACTGAATATATTTTCACTAATGTAATTATAAAAAATATTCAATATAATTACAAACTTGGAGTTATAAAATTCTATAAGAAAGTTTTTTAATTGCTTAAAATTTGATAGGAAGTAATTTGCTGGAAACAAATCAATAATATTAGAACAGAATAAAAATCCTAACTTTAGCACTGGTAAATGCAATGGTTTTAATTATAAGATTTCTTCTTTAGGCGGTAGAAGTTTATTTTGATTAAGTCGAGAAGATAAAGGAAGGGATACTAATTGCAAAGAACAGCCTCCTGAATTTTCGTATATTTTATATACAGGTGTTTTTTCAAGATGAAATTCATATAGACACCAAAGCTCCCATAATTTGTCCATTAAAATGCCATCTTTATCTTTTCGCAAATCAATAAGTTTTATACCTATATCAATGCATTTATCAATACGAATGGCTCTATTATGAGAAAGAGTACTGGCATGACTTGCAAAAAATTCGGCTATTTCTTTAGGTTTGGGAGAATTTGGCTCATTCTTGAACATATAAGTTTTTAACCAAGTTTCGGCTAACTCACGAGACAGTTGGATAGCATTTTCACATCCGCGTAAAAGCCCAATAGTATATTTATTAAGCAATGGGACATAAGCAGGAGTAGCAGCAGGACCCTCATTTGATAGTACCTTTTTTGCTTCTTTAAAACCCTCAATAATATCTTCCGCTGCTTCTCTTTTTTTTCCATCAATGGACATATATTCTACCTGTGGGTCAACAGGTCCTAATTCGCTACGATGGTCCATAAGCAATTCGTCCCCAGATAAGATCAACAAAGTGGCGGCTGATTTTGCCATGTTAGGTATAGCAAAACGAACATGTTTATATTTAGAGCGTATCATCCCTGCGATGGATTCAGTAACTTCGGCAAATCCTCCCGGACTATTAATTAAAAAATCAACTTCTTCTTCCTTAATATCTTGCATTAAATCGGAGAAACCTATTTTATCCTCAGGTTTCAAAGCACTTTCAGGTTTATTTATATTTGAAACATATATGAGAAGACGCCGTTTTGTAAGTGACTCAATTTCTCTAATTAAATTCTGTCTTCTATCAAAACACTCTTCTGGATTTTTAATTGATTTAATAATGTTCTGAAATATCGGCATATTGTTCTTTTATCTCAATCGGATTTGTATAAGTTATATTGGAATTGTCGATGGGATAACCTACTGTATCAGGTAACAATAGCCCCATGGCCTTTAGGGTCTCTTCATAGAAGTAGATACATTTCTGGGCATATTCAATTATTTCTATGCTACTTGTATCAATATTTTCCATCTCTCTTATTATTTCTAAATCCATGTCCATACTCCTAAAATTAAACCTAAAATATTATATACTTTTTATCTATTATATTTCTTCAAATTTTTGTTTTTTTATTATAATACAAAAACAATTTCTTGTTCCATTAACAAATGATAAAATCCTAAAATTAACAGCAAAAAATATTATTTATTCCTTGATTTTTCCAGAGGTGGTTGATGGGTCCGTGTCCCTTGCCTAATAAAGGGGCGGTTTCTATGGCTTTGTGGACAAATTGGATAGCGGATTCTACTGCAAGTTCGGTTTCAAGTCCTTTTGCGAGGTAGCATGCAATAGCACTGGATAGTGTGCAGCCAGTTCCGTGTGTATGGGGTGTATTGATGCGATTAGAGGAGAAACATTTTATGTTGCCTTTATTAGAAATTAGATAATCTTCAACTTGTTCACCCTGTCCATGTCCACCTTTGGCTAAAACATATTTAGTCCCTCTGTCTAATAGTTTCTGGGCAGCCTTTATTATATTGTCTTTATGGTTGGGTTCGACACCTGTAAGTTGTTTTAGTTCTGGTAGGTTTGGAGTAATAATCCATGCTCGGGGTGCCAACAGTTCTAAAAGTGCGTCAACGGCATTTTGTTGAAGGAGCATGTTGCCACTTTTAGACACAAGGACAGGGTCAATAACGAGGTAAGGGTCAGGGAAAGGTTTGAGTGCTTTATGTATAGCCGTAATTATTTCAGCGTCCCATAGCATACCTGTTTTAATAGCATCAGCACCTATATCGGACAATACTACCTCAATCTGTTTTTCTACAATTTCAGGAGGTATCGGATGAACACCATAAACACCTATTGTATTCTGGACTGTAATTGCGGTGATTGCACTCATACCATAACAATTTAAGGCACACATTGTTTTCAAATCTGCCTGAATACCTGCACCACCACCAGAATCACTACCCGCGATGGTCAAGACTCTTGGAATATTTTTTCTGCAATTAATATGTTCTATCATTTCTCTCTGTTAAAATAGAGTTAATTAAACTCTGATTATTCGTTTCCATTTTTTTATTATTATACCCTTTAATAAGAAAGGCGTATTCCTCTATTTTTCATCCTGGTATTTATAAGCATTATCTAAAAAATTAAAGAGTGTCTTAAAACTTTTGTTATAGTTAATAGTTAATAGTTAATAGTTAATAGTTAATAGTTAATGATACACAAAAACTTTAACCTACACAGAAATTTTAGTCATGTTTTATTATAATACAATTTTCACTTAATATTGTATTGAGTGTAGGAAAATTTGTTTGGAATAACGGTTATAAAATGCAGAAATGACCATTATGTAAAGTGTCTTGACTATTGGCTACAGTCCATAGTAACATTTTTATATATTTTGCTTTGTGTTTGGTTTAAAATAAACAGTATTATTAGGTCAGACCAAAAAATTAGAAGGAGAAAATTATATGATTAAAGATAGAATTGTTCGGATTCGGATGAAAAAAAGTTTTAAAGAACAAAGACCTTTTTCTTATGTAGGGAAGGTAACGGTCTGGTCAGAAAATTGGATTGTATTAGAGGGTAAAGGCAT
>DAOOVZ010000039.1:0-19275 GCA_035370665.1 Candidatus Hydrogenedens sp. | reverse complement strand
TTCTCAACCAGACGCTTTAAATATTATTAACCTTTTTGTAAGACAATTAAAAGCAATAGCAACCAGTTATTTTGGCAAAGATTTCCAATTAGGGCACATTGGTAATGGTCATTTTATATTAATAATTCCTCATAAGGATTTAGAATCATTACTAAATGATTTAAAACAGTCGTGGGAAAGATTATTGCCTGAAATATATTCAAAATATCAATTATCTACTGAAAATTCAAAAGACAAAAAAGATTCACTACTCAGTCCTTATTTATGTGGTCTGTTTTGTAGTCCTACGCCAATATTATCGTCTCAATCCGTGTTTGATTCGCTAAAATATTTGCACACACAATGTAGAGCACAAATTACAAATGAAGTATTAATAGATAGAAGAAACATCAAATAAGGTAAAGAAGGAATAAAATGAACTTATTTGTATTGATTAGTTATATGACTATAAATATGTTTGGGGTAACCCCACCCGCACCTTTGTATCCTATTCCTACACCCCAACAACTTGTCTGGCAGCAACAAGAAATGGGTATGTTCTGTCATTTTGGAATAAATACATTTCACAATGAAGAATGGACAGATGGGACAAAATCTCCAGAAAGTTTCAATCCTACTGATTTTAACCCTCAACAATGGGCAGAAGTTGCTAAGAAAGCAGGCATGCATTATCTAATTTTAACGGCAAAGCATCATGACGGTTTTGTCCTCTATCCTACGAAACACACTGATTATTGTGTTCGTCTTTCTCCCTGGCAAAATGGACAAGGTGATGTTGTTAAAGGTGTTTCAGAAGCATGTAAGAAAGCAGGAATCTATTTTGGATTCTATTTGTCTCCATGGGACCGTCATGAATCACGATACAATGATAATGCTGCGTATGATATATATTTTAAAAACCTGTTACGCGAACTTCTGACAAATTATGGACCTATCTTTGAAGTATGGTTTGATGGAGCAGGGACAAAGGGGCATGTATATGATTGGGATGGGTATTACCAACTTATCAGAGAACTGCAACCCAATGCTTTAATTGCTATTTGTGGTCCAGATATTCGATGGGTCGGGAACGAGGACGGTCTGGCACCAGAAACACTCTGGAATGTCCAGGAAAGAGATGGTAAAAAAGTCTGGTGGCCCGCCGAATGCGATGTTCCTATCCGCAAAGGACAATGGTTTTACCATACAGACGGCGAAAAAAAATTGCTTTCTTTGAATCAATTGTTAAAAATTTATTATCATTCAGTAGGAAGAGGTGCAGTTTTACTGCTAAATGTTTCCCCTGACCGTTCAGGACACTTACCACAATCTGATGTAAATCGGTTGTTAGAATGGCACTCTGTATTGGAAGAGACATTCGAAACAAATCTTGCAAAACAAGCAGGATGGAGTGCCAGTAATATTCGAGGTAATGCTCGTGAGTTTTCTCCTGAAATGTGTTCAGATGAAAACGATGGAAAATATTGGGCAACTGACGATACCTTTTCCACAGGATATATAACATTGAAATTCACTTCACCCATAGTATTTGACCGAGTCGTTATCAAAGAACAGATTGCTCTGGGACAAAGGGTTGAAGAACATACTATTTGGATAAAGGATAAAACTGATTGGAAGAAAGTAAGTTCAGGCACAACAATTGGGTATAAACGGATTCATTATATCCCTGAACAAAAGACAGACGAAATAAAAATAGAAATTAATAAAGCACTTGCTTGTCCAACACTGGATTTCGTTGGTATATACTGTTCATCACCCAGAGATTTAAAAGTCTCTAAATAGAAGAAATAAACAGTATAAACATTTATAAGAAATGAACTAAAATTAATGGTGCAGATAAATGATATTACCTCAAATAGTAAAAAAGATTATACAGGGAGAGAGTCTTACTCTTGAAGATTCTGACTATGCCCTGTCTGAAATTATGGAAGGGACTGCTTCCGAAATTCTTACAACTTCATTCCTTTCAGCACTTGCATTTCGTCCTTTGCAAGGTGAAGAATTGGCAGGGCTTGCAATGGCTATGCGTAGGTTTGCTTTACCTCTGCCAGTAGAAAAGCATCCCATTATTGATACTTGCGGAACAGGTGGAGATAGGAAGGGGACTTTTAACATTTCAACGACAACTGCAATTGTATGTGCAGGTGCAGGTATCTATGTCGCAAAACATGGAAACCGAAGTGCAACTAGTTCTTGTGGTAGCGCTGATGTGCTTGAATATTTAGGTGCCGTTATTGATTTACCACCTGATAAAGTTTCAGCATGTATCCATGAAATTGGAATAGGTTTCCTATTTGCTCGAAAGTTTCACCCTGCAATGGAAAATGTGGCAAAGATTCGTTCCGAATTACCTTTCCCAACTGTGTTCAATTTATTGGGACCCTTATCCAATCCCGCGTTTTTAGATGGACAAATTATCGGTGTCTTTTCAAAAGAGTCATTAGAACCTGTTGCAAAAGCCTTACAACGATTGGGGATTAAAAAAGGTTTTGTTGTCTGGGGCAAGGATGGAATTGATGAAATAAGCCCTTCCGGTGAAACGGAAATTTACGAGGTTTCGCCAGATAGTATCACGCATTATCAAATTTCTCCGGAAGACTATGGATTGGAAAGACATCTTATTGAAGAAATTAAAGGAGGAAGTATTAAAAAAAATGCAGAGATTCTTCGAAATGTGTTATCCGGGGAAAAGTCGCCGTATAGAGATGCGGTTTTATTAAATTCTGTTTTTGCGATTATTGTTAGCGGGATAACTTCCGATTGGAGGGAAGCAATAGAACTTGCTGAAGAGGCTATTGATTCTGGAAATGCGATTCGAAAGTTAGAAGAACTTATTTTGTATTCTCGCAATTTGGCAAAATAGCCATTTAATTGTTATATTTTATGCTATGATTGTTTTGTTAAGAGAAATTCAATAAAAGCAAGGATAACAATGAGTAGTAAAGTCTATGATGTTGCAATTATTGGTGCAGGGTGTTGTGGTGCGTCCATTGCCCGTAGATTATCTAATTATGAAGTTTCGGTAGCCCTATTAGAAAGATATGTTGATGTTGGATTCGGTGTGTCAAAAGCCAATTCAGGTATCATTCATGCAGGGTTTCATCATCCTATAACCTCTCTTAAATCAAGATTGGAAATTCGCGGAAATTTCATGTTTGACCAGTTACATTATGAATTGGGATTCCCCTTTAAAAGAGTAGGTGTTATTGTAGCGGCTTTTAGTGTAGAAGAGATGAAAACGATTGAACATCTATACGCTCAGGGGGTAGCCAATGGCGTTCCGCGTATGGAAATATGTGGCAGAGAAAGAATCCTCGCATTGGAGCCACAATTGAATCCTGATGTAATTGGGGGACTGTTTGCACCTACTGGCGGGATTATTGAACCATATCGTTATGTTTTCTCAATGGTTGAATCTGCACAGAAGAACGGGGTAGAGGTTAAAACGCAGTTTACTGTTGAACAGGGGATACACGAAAAGGATTATTGGATTATAAAATCGAAAGAAGGGGATACAATTAAAGCAAGATATGTAGTAAATTCTTCTGGCTTATTTGCAGATGAAGTGTCCAGAAACTTTGGTGCAGAATTATTCGAAATTATTCCGCGAAAGGGAGAAGAATTTTTATTACAACGCAATGCCCGAGGTCTACCCAATCATGTGATTTTCCCTGTGCCGAGTGCACATACAAAAGGGATATTGGTAATACCCACGGTTGAAGGGACATTAATGGTAGGACCCACTGCAATAGAGACAGAGGACAAAGATGATTTAGAAACAACAGCACAAAATTTAGAGACTGTGTTTATGCAAGCGACCTACATGGTGCCCGCTATTTCCCGTAGAGAAATTATTACCTCTTTTGCAGGGTTAAGGCCAACAATGGAAGGAAATGATTTCTATATTGAACCTTCAAAATTACAGCCTAACTTTATTCAGGTTGCAGGAATTCAATCACCCGGCTTAACTGCTTCACCTGCTATTGGCGAGTATGTTAAGGATATATTAAAGCAAGAAGGGTTAAGGTTGGTTGAGAAAACAAATTTTGACCCACTCTTACCTCATTCTATTAAAGTCCGTGATTTAAGTTTTGAACAATTAGAGCAACTCGTAGAAAAAGAACCGAAATATGGACATATCGTATGTCGCTGTGAAAATGTTTCTGAATCAGAGATTATTGAGGCTATTTCAAAAGGGCATACAACTTTAGATGGAATTAAATTTTATACCCGTGCTGGTATGGGTCGTTGTCAGGGAGCCTTCTGCACTTATAAAGTCTTGAAAATTATTTCAAGAGAGACAGGTATTCCGATAGAAAAAATTACAAAACGGGGGAATAATAGTTGGGTTATTTACCAGCGACTTCAAGAATTTGCAAAAGAACAGAGGCAATGTCAGGAGTAATACATGAAAGAGCGGAATTATGATGTTTTAGTAATAGGTGCTGGTGCAGCGGGCATGGCTTCTGCTTTGAAAACCTCAAAGCAAGGATTAAAAACAGCCATCGTTGACCGTGAACCATATTTAGGAGGGATTCTTCCCCAGTGTATTCATAATGGATTTGGTGTGCACCTATTTAAAGAGGAACTTACAGGACCAGAATTTGCAGAACGATTTATTCAAAATGTCGTTAAGTCGGATATAGATATTTTTCTGAACACCACAGTGACAAACATGGCTGTCCATCAGCCTATAAAACAAGCAAATTTGTGCAGTAGTCAGCATGGAGTTTTTCAAATTAATGCAAAAGCCATTGTCCTTGCTATGGGATGTCGTGAAAGGAATAGAGGAAATTTAGGAATCCCTGGAACAAGACCTTCAGGAATTTTTACAGCAGGATTAGCACAAAGATTTATAAATATTGATGGCTATTTGCCAGGCAGACGAGTAGTTATCGTAGGTTCAGGTGATATTGGTTTAATTATGGCACGACGACTGACCTGGACTGGTGCTCAGGTTCTTGCTGTTGTGGAAATTCTCCCTTATCCCTCAGGTTTAACACGGAATATTGTCCAGTGCTTAAATGATTATGGAATTCCATTATTTTTAAGCCATGTTGTTTCAAAGATTGAAGGGAAAGACAGAGTAGAAGCCGTGAATATTACACCTTTAGAAAGTGGTGCGCCTAATTATTCAAAAACATTTAAACTTGAATGTGATACCTTGCTCTTTTCTGTGGGTCTTATTCCTGAAAATGAATTAACACAATCCGCAGGTATAAAAATAAATCCTGAAACAGGTGGACCGTTGGTGGACACACGATTAATGACCTCAGCCGAAGGAGTATTCGCATGTGGAAATGTGCTACATGTTCACGACCTTGTAGATTGGGTATCTGATGAGGCTCAACGCTGTGGATTTGAATTAGTAAACTATCTGGAAGGAAAAACAAAAGAAATTAAGCAAGGAAGAGTTATTGCAGGTGCCAACTTGAAATATGTCCTTCCCAATAGGTATCGCATTAGTGAAAAAAACCGTTTTTCTATGCGTTCTTTAATCGTTCAAGATAAGGCAACTCTGCTTGTCCGTCAGGGTGAAAAAGTAATACGAAAATTTACTCTGAGAAATATAAAACCTGCTGAAATGTTTCATGTGGAGTTAAAGCCAGAGGATTTGAAGGAGTTGGTTGTCAATGGAGAATTATTACCAATAGAATTTTCATTAAATTGATAAGAGAAGAGATTAATATGGAAAAAGAAATTATTTGTTTAAGTTGTCCTAATGGTTGTCATATACTTGTGCAGGAGAAGGAACCTGGTAAGTATCAATTTCAAGGAGCGAAATGTGAGCGTGGCGATGTTTACGCTTATGAAGAGATTACAGAACCAAAACGAGTTGTTACCGCAGTTGTTCCCACAAGTTCAGATGATATGCCATATATCCCGATAAAAACGGATAAACCTATCCCCAAAAAATTTATCAAACCATTACTGGAAAAATTGTATGAACTAAAAGTCCCTCTCCCAACAAAATGTGGGCAAATTCTAATTTTTGATTTTGAAGGCACAGGCGTTAATGTTGTAATTACCCGGACTTTTCCCCTTGAGATTCAACATTAGGTTTTATTTTATATTCTTTGAGAACTTTTTCAATCTCTTCTTCAGTAATAGGATTCTCAAATTTTTTTATAAGTTTTCCATTTGAATTATAAATCAAGGTAGTAGGTAAAGCACCGCTAATTTCTGTTTTAAGAACTTTTTCTAAATCAGTAGGTGTCCCATCTTCAAGCAAATATACAGGACAAGGGAGAGGATTCTTCTTTAAAAATGGCTTCAACTTTTTCTCCTCTGCTTCCTTACCTTCAATATTCAGGAGATACAGATGGACTTGTTCCTCAGGGTATCTTTTATATATATTTCCAAAAGAGGGAAGTTCTGCAACACATGGACTACACCATGTAGCCCATAGATTTATAATAATGATGCCCTGCTTGTGACTTAAAAATAATGCTTCAATCTCATCTAATTTTATATTCTTAATAATAGAACCTTCCTTTTTCTGCTTTTGTTCGTTATCTACGGCATTTGAAAAAAAAGAAATCAAACAAAAAACAGTAACCACTATCATTATTATAAAGATGTTTTTCTTCATGTTTATAGATGATGTTTCGAATAAGAACTTAAACTAATTTTTAGACACTCTCTTTATAGAGCAGCCCCAAGCCTTTGTTTCTGTTTTCTCAATGGCTTTTCCTCCCAATAATGATTCAATAGCATTTTCAGTATATTTCTCTGTAGGCTTACCATCTGGACTTTTACGGTCATCAAAAGCACCGTGATATGCTATTTTCCCCTCTTTATCAATTATAAAAATCTCTGGCGTCACTTTAGCACCTACGAGGTCTGCATACTTATTCTCTATATCCTTCAATATTGGGTATACCTTTTTTATTTGAAGAGCATATTTTTTAATATCTTCGGGTTGAGTCTGGAAATGAGAATCTATCCCAAGAAAAACTACACCCTGAGAACTATACTTTTCATGAAGTTTTATCAAATCAGGGTCTGCACCTCTTGAATAAGGGCATTCTTTTGAGCAAAACTCAATTACGACAATTTTCCCTTTGTATTGTGACAAGGTATGCTCATTTCCATCACAATCCTTTAACTTAAAATCAGGCATGGCTTCGCCGATACTTAAAGCAGTCCCACGACATGATAATCCTAAAATTACACAAAAAATCAGAGATAAAAAAGTTATTGCCCAGTCTTTGTTTTTAAGATTTTCAAAAGCGAATCTCTTTCTCATGGCTAAATCTCCTTATCTTAATTGTATTAATTCTATTTTATCAAAATAATATTATAATGTCTAATTTTTTTAGGAACAATTTTTTGGAAAGTCATCGTTTATATGTTGTATAATGTTAAAGTAAAAGAAAAAGTTAATTTTTTTGTTTTTTTGAGATTGTGATATAATCTTCAAAATAAGTGTGCTTGACTGGGCCCTGTCTGATTAAGGATGACTTCTTTGGATATGCTAAAAATAAGAATAATGAATGTGTCAGATAAGGGCTATGAGATTAACGAAACTATTAAAGTTTCCGATATCCAACCCGTTGATGTAGAATCTCTCCCTATTGAATTTATTCAGGTAGATGGAGTAATGAAGAAGATAGGGAAAAATTTTCTATTTCGAGGAAAAATTAGCGGATATTTTACTCATGTATGCGACCGTTGTCTTGATGACATGCGATACGAATTGGATAGAGAAATTTTATGGCTTTTTGAGCGTGGACTTTGTGATATGTATTTGAATGTGATTGTAGATGACAATCGAGATGATGGTAAATCCAAAAAAACAAAAGAGGAATTTGATGAATTAGCAGGAAAAAGAACATTTCAAGGAGAAGAAATTGACCTGACTCCCTATATCTGGGAAGAGTTAGTATTGGATATGCCTTATAAATTTTTGTGTAGAAAAGATTGTGCTGGTTTATGTCCAAAATGTGGTGCAAACTTAAATCATATTTCTTGTTCTTGCAATGTTGATAAAGAAAATGAACCAATACATCTTGAAAATACAAAATTATCTGAATTACTTCAAGGAATAAACCTTAACATAGAGGAGAAATAAAGTGCCTGTCCCAAAACGAAGAACTGGCAAAGCCAAAAAAAACATGAGAAGGTCACATCATGCAATTGGAAAACCAAATCTGGTAGAATGTCCCCATTGCAGTGAGAAGATTCTTCCGCATCGGGTTTGTCCGAAGTGTGGATATTATAAAAACCGTTTAGTATTGAACCTTGAAGAAGAATAAATCGAAACTATAAGTGGAGAAAAAACATGCGCATCGCTCTGGATGCGATGGGTTCGGATAATGCTCCTGTCGTAGAAGTGCAAGGAGCTGTGAATGCGAGTTTGGACCGCAATTTTGATATTGTCCTTGTCGGAAACAGGGAGGCATTAAAAAAGGAATTAGATAAGCATCCGAAGAAAGGGAATATTGAGATTGTCCATACCCAAGAATTTGTGTCTATGCATGACCAGCCCGTGCTTGCCTTGAGACAAAAGAAAGATAGTAGTCTTTTAGTAGCATTGAGAATGTTAAAAAGGGGGGAAGTAGATGCGGTAGTAAGTGCAGGCAACACGGGAGCAGTTATGGTAGGCTCTCGCATAGTGCTCGGAGTTATCCAAGGCATATCCCGTCCTGCATTAGCCCAGGCATTACCTACAAAAGGGGGAAAGGTGGTGTTATTGGATTTGGGAGCAAATGTAGATTGTCAGGTAAGACATCTATGCGATTTTGCTTTTATGGGAATAGCATATTCTCACTATGCACTTGGCGTCGAGAATCCTCGCCTTGGCTTAATTAATATTGGTGAAGAAATGGCCAAAGGAAGTAGTGTATTAAAACAGACATTCCAGATATTAAGTAAAATTGAGGGCATTAATTTTGTAGGCAATGTTGAGCCTGATGGTGTTTTTGGAGGGGAAGCAGATGTTGTTGTATGTGATGGTTTTGTCGGAAACACAATCTTGAAAACTGCCGAATCAGTTGCGAGATTTGTAGGCGACTTTATGAAAGAACAACTTTTAAGGACTTCTATGAACAGATTAGGTGCAGTTCTTGCCAGAAGTGCACTTCAAAAGTTGAAAGAAACGGTTAATCCCAACGAATATCCGGGAGCACCTCTTTTGGGGGTTCAGGGTGTAGTTATAGCCTTACATGGTGCGTCCTTACCATTAGGAATTGCAAACGGGATTCGTGGTGCCGTTAAAGGAGTAGAATCAAATTTGGTAGGGCGTATAGGCGAAAATATTAGACGGTTCGCATGTAGGGAAATAGCCAATCCAGAAGAAACAAAAAATCAAGAAAATATACAAAATAATTTGAGTGAAAATAAAAGAGAAGAATTAGATGCAATCTAATTAAAATTAGGAGTATTTAGATGGAACACGAGACAGCAACAAAGATATTAGAATGTGAATGTGGTGCAAGAATCGTTCCCAAAATAGAAGGGAATGAAATGAGGGGAACATGCCCCGTCTGCGGTAAAATTTTATCTGTTAGATTAGAACATCCTCCAATAGACCATATCTCTGCAAAGGACTCTCCACCTCCACACGAGCAAAATCCAAAAATTGTGGCAAGACTTCCACTTCCTGATGATGGTTTAGAACCTTCTGGCAAGAGTTACTTGTCATTCTCCTCAGATATAAAAGTTCGTTCACGAGAAGCATCTGCGTTAGTAAGTCGTGGCAAACTTATTGAAGCTATAGCACTATATCGTTGGATTTGCGAAGAGAATCCTGAACACAGGGATGCCTACTATGGATTAGGATTTTGTTATTATAAGTTAGGAGATTTGAATCGTAGCCGTTGGATGTTAGAAAAGGCAGTAGAATTAGGACATCCTACGGCAATAAAACTATTATCAAAAGTAGAACAAAAAATAGAAGAAGAAAAGAAGAACAAAAAAGAAGAAGTAGTAAAAACCAAAGAAATACATACAAAAGAACTTGGGGATTTTACTCTGGATGACCCTGAATGAAAAAACATCCGATTTTAAACCATTATTAGATTATTTTCTGGAACTTGCCATATTCGAATTGGGGCTATCAGAAAATACATTAAATACATATAGACGAAATTTAAATTCTTTCCTAATCTTCTTAACTGATAAAGAGATAAACGATATATCTAAAGTTACTTCATCTCTGATATTAGAATATCTTATAGATTTACAAAAGAAAGGATTGTCATCTCGCTCATTAGCACAATATCTCAGTGCATTAAGGGGTTTTTATCGGTTTCTATGTAATGAGCAAATAATTGAAGTAAATCCTATTGAAGGGGTTGATACGCCACGCTTATCTCGAAAACTACCTCATTTCTTAACAGAAGGAGAGATAGAAAAAATTTTCAAGGTTGCTGAAACCGCTACAAAAAATAAAGAAAGAGACCTTGCAATATTAGAACTTTTCTATTCTTGCGGTTTGCGAGTAAGTGAACTTACCCATATTACCATCAATGACCTTTATTTAAAGGAAGGGATTTTAAAAGTGCGAGGTAAAGGGGATAAGGTTCGTCTTGTTCCTCTTGGAAGTAAAGCCATTGAAAGGCTTCTGGACTGGCTTCGAGTAAGAGAATCAGGAAAGGTGAAATCAATAGCAATCTATTTAACAGGTTCCGGGAAATCCATGAGTAGGGTAACTGTTTGGCGGGTAATTAAACATTATGCAATGTTAGCAGGCTTGACAAATAGAATTACACCTCATACTTTGCGGCATACTTTTGCAACCCATCTGTTGAATAGAGGCGCTGATTTAAGAGTTGTGCAGGAACTCCTGGGACATTCAAATATATCTACAACCCAGATATATACACATGTAAGCGTAGAACGAATTACACAGGCACATAAGAACGCTCATCCTCGCGCATAAATAATTATATTAACAACTTAATTGTAGAAAGGGGAAAGTTATGGTATCTCGTAGAGCAGTGCTTCGTTTTTTTATCTTTGCTTTCTTTGGTTTAGTTATGGAGGTTCTTTTTACAGGGATAAGCAGTTTAATATCTCATGGTAATATTAGTATGCGAGGGCATTCCTCGCCATGGATGATGCTGGATTATGGATTGTTGGGTATTGTTACGCCGTGGTTGAGAAATCCATTAAGAGCAAAAGGTGTGCCTCTACTTCTGCGTGCAGTTGTATATATGATAGGTATATTTTTTGTTGAGTATGTATCAGGTATTTTGTTCCATAAAGTTTTAGGCTTGGAAATCTGGGATTATTCAAATCTGCCTCTTAATCTACATGGGCAAATCACGCTCCTTTATCTGCCTTTCTGGTATGCTCTCGGTCTTGGATTAGAAAAACTATATGAGTGGATAGATAAATCAGCATGGGCTATTTTAACGAAGTCACCAGTAGGATATGAACCTGAATGAACTACTTTTGTTTTGAAAACTTTTCGAGAACAATATAATCTTGTTCTTTTTTAGTTGCTATAGGTATGGTAGCAGATATATTAACTTGTGCACACCAGAGAATATCATCAGATAGACCAACTTTTCTAAGTTTCTCTGCATGCGGTGCTGTTTCAAATAATTTTTCAATGCCGTCATCTTCAATTCTTTTCTCCCAGTATTCATATTCCTCTTTTCCATGACAGATATTGATATTTAATAAACTTATAATATAACTTGCAGTAGTCCAATCTTCCTGTGCAGGAAAATTATAATCGTCATATAAACCTGCAGGAACAATAACGAAATCTTTATTCTGTTTTTTTAAGAACTGGCATACCGCATTAGCATTGATTGTAGTTGCCATAATCATAAATGGAATTGTTTCACTATAGCCTTCAAAAAGTAGTCGTGCGCCTGTTGTAGTTGTAAAGATAACCTCTCTACCTCTGGCATATTTTGTTTCTCGTGGACTGTTTCCATAATCAAAACCAGCAGGAGGCAATCCATGCCGCTCACCAAACAACATGGCGTCTGGAAATAATGTTTTTAATTGAAGTGCTTTATCTACCTCATCTACGACAAGAATTCGAATTGCTCCAAAATGAAGTAACATAGTAGCAGTAGCACTTGCCCTTAAAGCATCAACGATAACAATCCCTAAATTATTTTCTTTTCCAAAGGCACTGCCTCTTTTCCCTTGTATTAAATGTGCAAGCATATTAAAATCCTTTTAACAATTTTTTATTGGAATATTTAAGAATAAAAACCTATTTTTTTTAATTTTTTAGGGGAGACCTATTTTTCAATTTGATTTTTATGTTTAAATTGTATATCTTACATAGTATTATAGCAATTAAAAAGTTGGTTCCTAGTGAGCATTGCCCGTCGTAGTGCTTAATGAACCGACAAAAACAATGGGGAGTAACCCACTGGAGAAATAATTATGCCGTTTAAAAAAGCAAAAGAAACAGATAAGCCCATGACTAAGGCGCAAATTATTCAAGCGCTCTCAGAAGAAACTGGACTAACGAAGAAGAACATTAATGAAGTCCTTCAAAAGTTAGTAGAACTGGCTTATTCACAAGCACCAGCCAGTTTTGTCATTCCCGGTTTAGGCAAGCTTGTTGTTGCTCAACGGAAAGCCCGCATTCAAATCAATCCGCAGACCAAAGAAAAAATGAAGGTCCCTGCAAAGAAAGTTCTAAAGTTCCGAATTGCAAAAGCGGCGAAAGACGCAGTCCTAGTACCAAAGAAGTAAAATTTCAAGGACACGAATTTAGTTTCTGTTTTATACTGCAGTCTAAACAAGGCTGCAGTATTTTTTTATAAGGAATAAAATTGAAAATAATATGGTATAATCTTTAAAGAATGTTATTTGGTAATAGTCGCTTTTTTAATGAATAAAATAAAGGATATATTATTAGTATGATGAGTTGTAAGGTAAAACATCTTTTTTTATTTCTTACAATATTCTTTATTGCCATCCAGTTAAATAGTGCTGCTGTGCTTGTAAAAACAGAACAAAAGCCGAGTGGACTAGAAATTGAAATTAATTTGTCTACTTTCACAGACATAAAAAAAGAAGTTATTGACTCACATATTTTCAATCGTCTAATAATTCCAGAGACTGGGGTAATGGGTTTAATGGGTGAACCTGAACTACCTGTCTGGAGAAGATATATAGAAGTCCCTTTAAATACTCAATCGGTTTCAATCGAATATGAATTATTGAATGCAACTGAAGAAATAAAATTAGAATACCCTGTTTATCCTGTTCAACCTCCATGGGAAAAGATTCAAGGAAAAGAGAAGCCTGAATTCACTATGGACAAAACTGCTTACCAGTCAGGAAAGAAATTTGGAGAAAAGGTAGTTGAGATAGAGCCTTTTGGCGTTGTTCGGAATAAACGACTATATCAGTTAAGTTATTTTCCTGTATGTTATGACCCTACAAATTCCAAAATATATATAACAGGCAAAATTTTGGTGCATGTATATTGGCAGATTGAAAAATCTAATAGTTATCGAGATAAAAAATACAGTTCTAAATATATTGATGATTTATGGAAACCATATATTTTAAATGATTTGTCTGCTCTGGATAAGTCAAAAATTGCAAACTATAACATTCCGACAGGGATGCTTGTCATTGTAGGTTCTCCTTTCATTGGCAATAGCAAATTGAACGAATGGATTGAGTGGAAGACACAAAGAGGATTTGTGGTTACTACTGTAAGCGTTGCAGATATTGGGTTAAGCACAGTTTCAATAAAACAATATATCAAACAAGCATACTTAAACTGGGAAATACCGCCATCATTCGTAGTTCTTGTGGGAGATTTAAATACTCTCCCTGCATTTCAAGGGACTGCTTATAATAATCCGATAACAGACTTGTATTATTCTACGGTGGATGGTGATGAGTATTATACTCCTGATTTATGGGTTGGTAGAATTAGCATTACTGACTCAACAAACTTAAACAATTCATTAAACAAAATTCTTAAATATGAAAAGGCACAATGGACACTAACTGAACCTTGGTATATCAAGGCTTCATTTCTATCAAGCACTGATAAATATTCAGTGACAGAGGGTAGTCATAATTATGTCATTTCTAATTATTTTGAACCTGCTGGATTTAATTCTCAAAAACTGTATACTGTGACTTATAGTGCAACTACTTCCGATGTGATTAATGCAATTAATGAGGGTAGAGGGTGGATAGTCTATTCTGGACATGGTAGTGATTCGAGTTGGGCTGATGGACCACCTTTATCTCAAACTCAGGTTTCTAATTTAACAAATACTGTTTATCCGTGGGTTCTAAGTTTTGCATGCGAAACAGGACAATATGGGAGACCCGAATGCTTTGGTGAAACATGGCAGAGGGCTTTATCGGGCGGAGTAGGTTTTTTAGGAAGTTCTGTAACTTCATATTGGGACCAGGACGATATATTAGAAAAAAGGATTATGGAGAGTTTCTTTGCTTCAAATAAAACATGGACCGCGGGGATGATTCTTGAAGGAAAATTAAAATTTTTTAACTATTATGGTAATGGTGATACTACAAAAAGATATTTTGAAATGTATAATCTTTTAGGTGACCCTTCAACTGAAATCTGGGCAGGATTGCTTCAGAATCCGACAATTACTCATGGAATAAGTGTAAGCCCTGATGGATTACCTTTCCCTATTTATATAGAGTGGGAAAATGCAAGTATCTCTATTTCGAGTTCAACCACTTTGTTGGGTGCTTCTCTGTCATGGACAGGAAATAATATTATAAATGTTAATCCACCAGGGGTAGTTTCCACAGTCAAACTTACTGTAACGGGAAATCCTATATTCCCATATCAGGTTGATTTGCCTGTTATTGCTAATTCCACTGGAAATATACTCTGGGATAAAACCCTTTATAATGGTTCCTCTTTGGCTACTCTCACATTGACTGATTCTGATTTGTCAGGTCAGGGCGTTATTCTTGTTCCTGTTCATTCAAGCAGTGGAGACCAGGAACAAGTATCTTTGACTGAAACTGAAATTTTGGGTTTATTTAGAGGAACTATACAACTAACGACTTCTGTTACAGGAAATAATGATGGACTGCTCTCTGTAGTTCATAATGAAACAATAACCGCAGAATATTATGATGAATATACAGAGTCAGGAAACTCTCAAACAATTATTACTGAGGCTACTACTGACATTTATCCGCCACAATTAGTTCAGTTATCTGTTGTTCCTGCAATACTAAGTGTAAATGTCCAATTAACCTGTGATGAAAATAGTCTTGTTCGTTTTGAGTATGGACAGGAATGTGCTATCCCATTCCCAGAGAATGAGACATCTCTTACGATGAACACAAATCATGCATTCTCAATTACCGATTTAAGTCAAGACACAGAATATGCCTATAGAATTGTTCTTACTGACCTTGCTGGAAATGAGTATACAAGCGATTGCATGCTTTTCAGGACATTAATTCAGCCTGATTATTTTACATATCATTATACCTCTAATCTCGTAGATACAGTTCCCTTGTCAAATTACCGGATTCTATTCACACCAGAAGATTCCCCAGATTACTATTCTGCATGTATAGAACCTGCAAGTGCGTTTCCACGAGATACGGAATTCTCAACACCCATCTCAATTTCTGATGATGATTATTTTCAAATTGATTTTCCATTAGGGGTTCGTATTTATTTTTATGGGACTGCCTATTCTCAATGCTATGTTGGAAGCAATGGTTATATCACCTTTACCGAAGGAGATGATGACTATTCTGAATCAACAGCAGACCATTTTGACCTCCCAAGAATATCTTTATTCTTTGATGATTTGAATCCAGAAAAAGGTGGTTCGTTAACTTATACATTTGATTGGAATGCCCTTGTTATTACTTATTCTCAAATTCCAAAATATGGGTCAGGAGAGGTTAATGCACAAGCAGAGTTATTCTACGATGGTCGAATTGCTATTACATGGCTCAATTGTTTGTCTTCAAGTTTTATAGCAGGACTATCAAGAGGCACAGGCACTCCTGAACAATTTGAGTCGTCTGATTTTTTGAATTATGATGTATGTGAAACAATTGAAGGTTCACCAGAAGGTGTCTATGAAGGAGAGTATATTTTTTATCACAGTTCTGATTTAAACCATGATGGAAGAATTAGTCTTACAGAGATTTTGAGAATCGTTCAACTATATAATTCACTTGCTTATTATTGTGATATAACACATAATAGTGAAGATGGGTATTTGCCCGGAATAGGTGAGGACCATGAATGTTCGCCACATTCCAGCGATTATAATCCACAAGATTGGACAATTTCTTTAAGGGAATTATTACGAACAATTCAAATATTTAATATGGGTGGCTATTATCCCTGTCCGGGAGAAAGTGAAGATGATTTCTGCTTTTACAACTAAACAGTAGATATGAATAATACATCAAAATTAAACAGTCAATAATATTTTATGTTAAATAAACAAAAAATTTTTTATACACGCGAAATTTCTGTTCTGTCTTTTAATGAGCGTGTTTTACAAGAAGCGGAAGACACGCGAAATCCTCTTTTAGAACGGTTAAGGTTTTTAGGTATTTTCTCATCAAATATGGACGAATTCTTTAAGGTCCGCGTGGCAAGTGTTCAGAGACGGCTGGAACTAGGCGAACAAAAGATGGCTTATTTGTTAGAGGTAATTGGTGATTTTTCACGCGAGTTAGATGAAAGATTTCGTCAGGCTTATGAAACCATTACAAAAGAATTAGAGAATCATGGAATACGAATATTAGCAAAGGAAGAGTTATACGAATTATCACCTGCAGAATCCCAGTGGTTATCCGAATATTTTAAGGAGAATGTCCTGCATACACTTGTTCCTGTAATACTACAAGACAAAATCCCTTTACCACCTTTAATTGATGGTGCGTTATATTTTGCAATTCAAATGGACATGCAGGATAAAAAACAATATGCTATACTTGAAATCCCTTCTTCACTTCCACGCTTTGTCGAACTTCCAAGTGGAAACATTGTGTATATAGATGATGTGGTTCGCCTTTTTTTGGTAGATGTTTTGTATATTTTTCCTTTTGAGGATATTGAGGCTTATGAGTTCAAAATATCAAGAGATGCGGAATTAGATATTGATAATGATTTTTCTGAGGGCTATATCCGTAAAATGAGGAAACTCCTAGAACAACGGAAAGGAGGGCGACCCACTCGTTTCCATTATGACGAAGAAATGCCAAAAAAACTATGTAAAAAATTACTTAAAGATTTGAAAATTACGGAAGAGGACACTGTAATTGCAGGAGGGCGTTATCATAATATGAAAGATTTGATAAATTTTCCTACAAAGCGGCATGATTTACTTTTCGAACCTCTACCTCCTGTTGAACATCCTTTATTAATGGTTTCTCGGACCCCCATACTAAACATTATTGATAAGCAAGATGTTCTGCTTACATATCCATATCAATCTTTTGATTATGTTCAGCGATTAATTCGAGAATCGGCTATTGACCCAGAAGTTGAAGAAATCAAAATTAATATCTATCGTGTAGCGAACCAATCAAAGATTGTTAATGCGTTAATCAATGCAGCAAGAAACGGGAAAAAGGTATTTGCATCCATAGAACTTCAAGCGAGATTTGATGAGCAGCAAAATATCCAGATTGCAGAGCGATTGTCAGAGGCAGGAGTTCGAGTAACTTATGGCGTTCCACCAATGAAAGTTCATGCAAAAATTTTACTTATTAAAAGGAAGAATAAAAGTTTTGTCGGATTGTCTACGGGAAACTTTAATGAAAAAACGGCACAACAATATGTTGATAGTATTTTACTTACATCCAACCCACAAATTACCGATGAAGCAGAAGACGCCTTCAAATTGTTAGACCGAAGTTCCGGCTTACCTCCTTTAACTACCCCTGCTTTTGAATACTTATGGATTTCTCCTTTTTCACTTCGTAAATCTTTGAATAAACTTATTAATCGTGAAGGAGATAAAGGTGTAGAAGGCTATATCTTTTTAAAAGTAAACCATCTTACGGACGCAAAAATAATAAAAAAACTTAAAGAGGCTGCAGATGCAGGTGTCCAAATTGATTTGGTCGTTCGCACTACTTATGCGATGAGCCCACATCCAAATATAAATGCTATTTCTATCCTTGACAGATTTTTAGAGCACCAGAGGGTTTACATCTTTGGTAAAGGCATTCAATCCAATATTTACCTTGCTTCCGCAGATTTAATGGAAAGGAACCTTGATTATCGAATTGAATGCGCATTTCCTATCCTTGCACCTGAATTAAAACAGCAAGTTTTGGATATGATGTCATTTCAAATCCAAGATAATGTTAAGGCAAGGATATTAGATGAACGGCAGACAAACCGTTATGTCGAGCATGGGAAAGGCACAATACGCACTCAATACATTACATATAAATATTTCGACCAATACTATAAGAACTCTATTCCACAACAATAATATAGTTTGTCTCTTAACCCAATTCTGCAAATAACTTCCTATATCTACATATTGTTGTCTCATTCGGTATCGAATCTGTGGTCGGTGGAAGGCATTGAATATAAATCCCATATCTTCTATAAAAACTCTGTAACATATAATCTACCGTAAAATGGTTCTCTTAACGATTCTTCTCTTAACAGCAAATAATCTATTATGTTTCTCCTCGTTACCTCCGAAATGTCCATAACTTTACTCCATGTAAAGCAAAATATTTATAAATATATTCAGTTTATATTTTAAGATAAACAAATTTTAAAGACAAGGTTGAAAGATTCTTAAAAGATTTTATGTTCGGTAGTCTGTAATTAAATCCTTTCTCTTATATCCAAGGCAGAGTTCTTGGATAGGACATTTGCCACATTTTGGTTCATCATGATTGAGACAATATTCGGTTCCAATATACATTAGTCCATCATCTAAATCACCAACCCTGTAATCTGTACCAAGTAACAAGACATTTGGAATATGCTGAATCTCAACCTTTCTAGGTCTTTGCCTCCTTATTTTTAAGTGTTCGACACAAATGGATTCATAAAAGTTCATAAAATCATTCAAGTCTGAAAACCTGCTAGATTTCTTACCCCTTATATTTGTTACCCGTATATAATGTTTGCCTCCTTTTCCCATGTTTTTCTGAATAACATTCCATTTTTCATACTCGGATAATTCAGCAAAATCTAATAGAAACCCTGTTCGGAATAGAACGCGTCCAGCATTACTATCAAGCGGCAATTCATAAGAAAAACCCCCAAATGGAATATCTTTTCTTTTTGCCAAATCAAAAGTATGTATATACCATTTAGCAAGAAGGTGTCCT
>DAOOVZ010000038.1:0-19412 GCA_035370665.1 Candidatus Hydrogenedens sp. | reverse complement strand
TCATACAAGCCTTTTAATTGGTAGGAATAATGCCACATGGAATGGAATACCCTTGCTGCCATATCGGGATAATCAAAAGTGGGTATTCCCTCATTATTTAGCACTTGCTGCCCTTCTTCAACTTTATAGCCTCCCATCCAACTTGCAAGAATGGGTTTCTTAAATGGATTGGCTATTTTTACTAACTCTTCTGCCGTTTCTAATGGTTTGGTCATAACTTGTGGAGTTAAAATGACCAACAAACCATCTACATTATCATCTTTCAAAACAATTTCTGCAGATTGAGCATACTGCTTAGGCCCAGCATTGGCTAATAAATCAACAGGATTATTGTGATTCCAATATGGAGGTAATATCTGGTTCAATTCGTTTATTGTCGCTTCACTAATCGTTGCTATTTTCCCTCCTGAAGACACAAGTGCATCCGTAGCAAGTATGCTCGGTCCTGCTGCATTACTGATAATAGAAAGACGGTCTCCTCGGGGTTGCGGCTGTTTTCCTAAAACAATAGCCATACCAAATAATTGTTGAATATTATCAACACGGAACACACCACAACGCTTCAAGGCAGCAGAAAAAACCTCATCATTACAATAATCTTCATTAGCATAATATGGCGTATTCTGGGCTACTTTTGCTCCTAACTCCGTTCTGCCCCCTTTTAATAAAATGATGGGTTTGTGTAAAGCCACTTCGCGTGCCGCCGAAAGGAAAGAGCGGACATCCCCCAGGGCTTGCATGTAAATAACTATACTTTTTGTGTCCGGGTCATCGCCGAGATAATAAATTAAATCTGCCCAGTTTACATCCACCATTGTTCCAAAAGATACAAACTTGCTAAAACCAGCCTTTACCCGAAAACTCCAATCAAGGATTGCCGCACCTACGGCACCACTTTGTGTTAAAAATCCTACTGTCCCTTTTTCAGCAATATAGGGTGCAAATGCTGAATTTAAACCAATAATTGGATTCATTATTCCTAAACTATTCGGACCTATAACTCGTATTCTGTTAGGATAAATAATTCTTCGTATTTCCTCTTCCAATGCCTTTCCTGCTTCACCAGTCTCGCTAAAACCTGCGGATATAATGAGACATCCTTTAACAGAACTGTCTATACATTCTTGAATGATACTAGGCACAGTTGGAGCAGGAGTGATTATTATTGCCAGGTCTATTGGTTCAGGGATAGATTTAATATCAGGATAGGCTAACATACCCAGAACTTGATGACGATTCGGATTTACAGCATAAACCGTTCCTCCAAAGGGACTGCTAATAAGATTCCATAGAAGTGTCCTTCCAACGCTATCTATTTTATCTGTTGCACCTATGACTGCAACAGTACGAGGTATAAAAAATGAATCAAACGGGTGTCGAATATCTTCATCAGCCGGTATGATCTGTATCGCCATATATATACTTCCTAATTATAGAATTTTCTACCAATAATATTGTATTGTATGGATACTTAATATTTAAATTAGAATAAAATTTAAATTTTGATTGAACCTAATTTCTTTGAAAATATTTATTTGTGGAAACATATTTCAGTTTGAAATTGAGTGTGGGTATGGTTTACATTAAAAGGGTTACAAATTCTGTGAGCATGGGCTTACAGATAAAACTTAACCCATATCGAGGGAGGTTATAACTATGTCCCAAATAGCAGAATTCTTTAATCAAGTTTCATCTAAGGTTGACCCTGCGAAAGTGAAGGGGATGAATGTAACATATCAGTTCGTCATTACTGGTGATGATGGAGGCGAATGGGCAGTTACTATTAATGATGGGCAGATTTCTGTAACTCAGGGAAAAGCAGAAAAAACCAATATCACATTGACAATTTCTGCAAGCGATTTTCTTGATTTGGTGGCTGGGAAACTAAATGGTCAGACAGCATTCTTAACAGGCAAATTAAAGATTCAAGGTGATATGACCCTTGCATTAAAATTGCAGTCTGTTTTTAATCTGGGATAGTTCTTTTTCATAAGGCGGGAAATACTTACCGTTAAGTATTTCCTGCCAGGTCCTATGTCTAAAATAAAAAAAATATATTTCATTTTAATCTTGTTCTTTGTTATTTCTTTAGTTCAGTGTAAAAAAAGTAGTTCACCTGCCCTTTCTGAGCATACATATTCCATTAATAGAATACCTGTCTTCATTCAGCAACTTACTTCTAATAATTCAGAAACAAAGAAAACAAAGATAATACTTTTTATAAAAGAAGATGAAAACCTCGAACAGGTCAGGTTTGTCTTTGAAGATTTTCTTAACGATGGTTATAGTGTTGCTATATTAAAGGCGGATTGGGGTAATCTTTTAACTGCACAACTAAATTCCTCAGAACAAAATGAAAACATCAATTCAACATGTAATCTAATTAAATCTCTGCTCGAAAAAGATGAACAAACTATTATAATGATGACAGGCGAGTTAGCATGTGCCTCATATTATTTGCAAACTGATACAGATTGTTCTGAAGGCTTAATATTAATTTCCCCTTATTGCAATAATGAAAATTTAATTACAGATAGTAATATTAAAGAGTTGTTCTATTTCCCTACATTAATTATAGTTGGAGAGAATGATGAAAAATCGTATAACTTTTCTTTACAGTTATACCAGAAAAATCGCTCCCTTTGTGAATTAAGGTCATACCCAACCGATGAACATAGTTTTACTTTGCTCTATTCATCCCTGCACGCAAGGGAACAGATTAAACTTTGGATAGAAACTATTACAAAAAAACAGAATAAATCTGCCCTATTATGAAAAGACAACGAGTAAATATCCATATATTTTGTCGTTTTGTAATTATGGTGCTTGCTTATTTTTTACCTTCTATTATTACAGGACAGGAACAATTTCATGCCAATTTCATTATAAACAGGGGCACTATTTTAATAAATTCAGAGAACAAGGCATTAAACTCTTTCTTTCTTGTAGATACAGGGGTATCAATCCCAGTATTTGATAAGAATTTTACAAACATTACAGATAAAGGAAAACAATATTCAGGTAATAATATCGTGCTGGATAATCAAAATTTAAATATTTTGACTATACCCAACTATCAGGGAAAGGTTCTATTGTCAGATTTGTCAAAACTATCAAGAAAGATGGGGATTCTTATTAATGGGATAGTTCCGCTTTATTATCCTGGTTATGAAATATATCTGGACTTCGGCAACAAAAAGATTGTGTGGCAACTAATATCTCCCCAAAGAACAATAAAGACTAAAGATATGCTATGTGAAAGGCTTTATTTCTCAGCAGAGCAGTCCTGTCCAAAAGTATCAATCACTTTAAACACAAAAATAGCAGCCGTTGCCAATATAGATTTTGCAAAAAGTGATTATCTGGTTGTTCCTATGGGTTTTTCAAATGAACAAAGTCTAATTACGGGCAAAAATAGGATTGCCCATTTTTATAAAGGGAAGGTAGTCCAATATTTTCGACTGGCTTCCTTAAAAATAGGGAATCTAAAATTTGATAACTTACTATCAGTTTCAGTGCCTGGTGAGAAAGATATATCTCTGGGGACTCGTTTTTGGCGTCAATTTGTTATATATTTCAACTATGAAGGAGCAGAAGTTTGTCTTTTAAAGGGAAACATCATTCCAGAAGAAAAATGGATAGGAACTGGGATTCTACTTGATTATTGTAATGACAATGGTTGGGCAATCGGCGTTGTAGAAGATTCGCCTGCATGGAAGGAAGGAAACTTAAAAGGGGGCGAAACCTTGCTAAAAATAAATGAATGGGAGATTAAGGAACTAAATGCAGAGCAGATTCTTAATTTGCTGAACCCTCCTCTGGGGGCACAAATTAAATGCACTTTTCTTGACTTATCAAAACAAACCAGAACTATTACCTTAAATTCAGAAGAAATATTATAAAAAACATCTGATAAACATTACATTAATTCTGTCAGCAGGGATAGTGTAAACATTTTTAAAACACATTAACAAATATAAAAATATTATGTATTTTTGCAGACAAAAGAATAAGGTGTCAGCAGGAGTAAACGACACCTTTATAAAATATGGTGTTCTGACGGGTCAGAACACAAAAGGGTAGCAGAGCTGCGGAGAAGCGGAAGAGAGGATTCCCGGCCGGGGTAAACCGGGATATCAGTTATTCCGGAGAGAGATATGCGCTGCAGTGGTAATGGGAGGACAACCACTGGCAGCATTATATGTGCTTCACTATGTGTTGGATTCAATTGGACCTTGATGTGTGTAGTAGCATAGGGAACACATTCACAGCTCTGCTACCAACAGTGGTAATATAACACAAGTTTATTTTCTGTTTCAACTATTTTTTCATGATTAAGTAAACAGATTAAGGCTCAAAATGTTATTTATAAGTAATTTATTAGTAATGGCTTATAATAATATAAAACTAAATATATAAGAGTGATTTTAAAAATTATAAAATTATTTTGTAGAAAAGATTAGTTGTTTGTAATTTAAGTTATAAATAAATAGATACTAAAATCTGTAAAATCTTCTATTTGTTATTAATCTTTTCATTTATGCAATTAATAACAGATTCTAAAACCTTTATTCTGGCAAAGTATTTATCGTTTCCTTCAACAATTGTCCATGGTGCATACAGAGTAGAAGTTCTATCAATCATATCTGATACCGCTTCTTCATACTCTTTCCATTTTGCCCTATTTCGCCAATCTTCTTCTGTAATTTTCCACTGTTTATATGGGTTTGATTGCCGTTCCTCAAATCTTCTTAATTGTTCTTCAGGGGAGATATGTAGCCAGAATTTAATCATAATGGCTCCCCATTTTACCAATTGAAGTTCAAACTCGTTTATTTCACTGTAAGCACGCTTCCATTCTTCAGGCTTTGCAAATCCTTCAATTCTCTCCACCAACACTCTACCATACCAGGAGCGGTCATATATGGTGAAATGCCCTGCTCTGGGTAATGCTTTCCAGAAACGCCATAGATGTTGATGTCTTTTCTCTTCTCCCTGTGGTGCACCAATAGGGATTACCTCATATCCTCTTGGGTCTAACTCACGCACTAATCTCTTAATCGCACCACCTTTACCAGCAGCGTCCCAGCCTTCAAACATTATTACAACCGGTACCCTTTCCTTAAAACATAGGAACTGTAATCTTTTAAGTTCTTTCTGATATTTAGGTAGTAATTTTTCATATTGTTCGCGTGATATTGTTTTCGACAGGTCAACTTCTTTTAATGGCTCTTTACTTCTTGGTGCTAAAGTATATTTAGTTGTTTTCAATCCATTTTTTACAACATTATCCCAATGAGACAAAAGAATACTACCTGCTTCTAAAATACAAAATTGCTTGTCTGTTGCAGGAATAATATACCATGGGGCAATATATGTATTTGTTTCTTCCAGCACAACATCTGTAATTTTGTAAAGTTCACTATATAATTTAAGCAATTCTTTACTCTCACCCTGAGTCCGCCACTTAAAGGCAGGGTCTTTTTCAAGTTTTTTAAATCGTTTTTCCTGCTCCTTTTGTGAGATATGTAGAAACAACTTAATAAGTATTGTCCCATCTTCTATAATCTGTCGTTCAAAAGTTTTAAGTTCCTGCAATTCTGAACAGATTTTTTTGACGCTCCATTTTTTCTTTTGTGCTTTTAATATAATATGCCAATACCAACTATGATTGAAGAATGCAATATCTCCATAAGGCGGCAATTTGTTCCAGAATCGCCATAAGTAGGGGTGTAATTTCTCTTCACGAGTGGGCTTTGTTATGTTATGAACCCAGTAACCTCGTGGGTCAAGATTTAACAAAATATAGTTTAGTAAAGTCCCCTTTCCAGAGGTTTCCCACCCCTCGATTAATACAATAGTAGGTATCCCCTTTTGTCTTAATTCCCTTTGATAATTCCCAAAGATGAATGTCCATGGTTGAGTCTGTTCATTAAATTGCCTTTTGGAAAGTTGAGAATCAAGATTAACAATGTCTAACATAAATAACCTTATTTCAAAACTTGTAAAATCAGTTTAATCTAGAACTTTTATAAACTTGTCAGGAATACTATTACCTTTTTCATCTGTGATTCGCAAAGTAAATCCCCAAAATCTTTTGTTATTTGTAATCTTTGCTAAAATTTTGTATACACTATGTTCAAAAGACACGGGGATTATAACTTTATCAGGCACTACGGAAGACTCTCCAAAGTAGTCATAAACCAAATTGCACTCTGAGCCTTTCATTAGCCATAATTTGACTGCATCGTTAAATCCAAATCTTATCTGTGCAGAGGTTGGCTGAGAAACTTCAAAGGCACATAAAGCATAACTACACGATTCTTCCTGAGGTCCAAAAGCATCAACAAAGTTAATTGATAATTTGTTAGGTTTAAGTGAGAGTGTCTTCCAATCATTAAAGTTCAAATCAGTTTCGGGAGCGAATTTATAGTTATGTGTTTCCTCAAAATTCCCAGAATGGTATGGACCTGCAACCTTCCATTTCATTATTGGATGAAATATTGTTTGAAAGTCTACCTCCTCTCCGTTTAAATATTTTTCTCCAAGTTTCCAAAAAATATCATATTGATTTTCATATTTATCTATAGGCACAGTTTGAAATCGAGGATTGTCATTAGGGTCAGCAGGAAATAGAATAAGTGCAAAACCTGTTTTTTCCTGTAATGCGTCAAAGTCTCTTTTTCTCAACAATTTAATGCTATCTTGCAAAAAGAGATTTGATATTTTCTTTTTCTCTTTCAACACATCTAAAAATTTCAGTAGGGGTTCTTCAGATTCAAATGATTCAGACTGACGACCTAATAATTGTTCATAACAGTTGTGGCTATAAATCCAGTTATATTTTGGCGAAGCGGCAATATACAGGGCATATATTTCTTGCAATTCATCTACGGTGTAACCAGGTTTATGTCCACTATCATAGTCAAACCCGAAGGGCCATATTCCTGGTGCAACTGAACACTTTTCTTTCCAATACTTTTTTGCTTGTGGTGATAAATAGGTTAAAAATATCTGGTCAATACCCGAAATGTATGCCAAAACTTCTTTCGGATTTTTTAGACGATATGTATGTTCAATACAATAATGGAGACCACCCGTAGCATGTTTCTTAGCCAATTCCTCAACCCATGTTAAATGAATAATGAGTCCAAGATTTGGACCCTGCTCAGGAAAAGTGAGAAATACCATATCCGGAAATACAGAATATACAGCATTAATTAAATCAGCACTTCGTTCTCTTACCTTCTTTACAAGGTCTTTTCGAGTATAACTGTCATATTTATAACCCTCCCAATCGAAATTATACTGTTCACCAATATATTCAATATCAATAGCAAATCCTGTGCAACCTGTTTGCTTAGCAAAAATCCCAAATTGTCGAAAATTATGAAGAACATTTTCCCACTGAATATCGTTAAACCAATCCAAATAATGGTCAAAAGAAATTTTTAAGTAAGTTTCCATTCCCAGAGTTTTACAAAGAGTATTGGCTTGATATGCTTTTTGAAATGTCTCATCATCTTTCCCTATAGTCCATGGTTTCTTGTCAGTAGCCCAGATATTATCACTCCATTCTCGGGCAACATAATCAAGGAAAAAGACATCAACTCCTTGTTCCTTCCATTTGGGCGCATCATTTAATATCTGGTCGGGCGAAGCAGAAAATAAAATTGTTTTGGGAAAAGTAAAAACATCTGTGCTTATATCTGATTGTGTAAAAGAAAAACCTTGCATAACAATTAGACACAAAAAAGAGGAGAAAAACATAGGATATACCCTTACTAAGTTTATTTTTTGCTTTTTATATCTTTACATTATTACATAATTTTATGTTTAGCAAATAAAATCCTATGAGAGAAAATAACTTTTTTATTTATTTGTTTCTTAAAACTTAAAATTCGAGTTTGAAGGTCCAGGCGTGCTGGCAGGGGATATTTGCTGGAGAGAGGCATGGTGTTGTGATAACCCATTCTGTTCCTCCATCTGCAACGGGAACTTCAACGGAACTGCCTAATAGACTAACCTTTGGCTGGTTCTGATAGTCGGCTGGTTTGGGGATTGACCACTTATCAGGTGGCCATTGTAAGGCTATAGCATAGATGGCATTCCCTTTGCGTGTGAAACGGAAATTATCTATCTTTGGTGCATCTTTCCAGACATCTGTTCCATAGATTGCATCACCATTTACATTCAGCCATTTGCCCATTTCTAATAATCGCTCCTGCATTATCTCCGGGATACGCCCATCAGCAGATGGACCTATGTCCAACAACAGATTACCACCACGCGAAACATTGTCAATCAACAGGTGCAATAGTTCCGTTGTGCTACGGTAGCATTCAGCGTCCTCATTGCGATTATACCCGAAGGATTTGCCCATGCCTTGACACTCTTCAAATCTTCCTTTTTCTATTAATGGACCTTCTGGAATGTGTCCATATTCTGGTGTTGCAAAACCGCCATGCACATTTCGGCATTCCTTTCCCCAGCGGTCATTAATGACAATATCTTTGGGTGCAGGGGATTCGTTAAACAGCCATGCAATAAATTCTGGGCTACGCCAGACTGAACTTGGATGGTCCCATTCACCATCAGGCCAGAAAACATCAGGTTGAAAGCGAATGACTAAATCTTTCATCTGTGGCAGCATATATTCATCAACATATTTATTTACATCAGAGTTATACAATGGATTGAACCATTCATACATACAATAATAAAAACCTGCTTTTAAGCCTGTTTTCTTCACTGCATTGATTAAATCTCCTGCCAGGTCTCGATGTGGCCCTATATCCACAGAATTCCAATTCCAACTATGAGGTGCAGGCCAGAGGCAAAAACCTTCCACATGTTTGGAAGTTAAAACAACATATTTCGCACCAGAACGCTTGAATATATCTGCCCATTGGTCGGGGTCAAATAATTCTGCCTTAAACATTGGTGCAAAATCCTGATACTTAAACTTTTCACCATATTTCTCTTTGTGAAATTGCCATGTAGGACTGTTCTTATCCTCCATGAAATACCAATACCATTCAGCATATTGGTCTTTAGGTCCCCATGATGGAACAGAATACACGCCCCAATGAACAAAGATACCAAATTTGGCGTCTTCAAACCACTGCGGATTAGGACGCTGGTCAATTGATTCCCAGGTCGGCTCATAGCCCGCCAGCATACTCGACATTACCAGAATAGTTGTCCACAACATAACCTTTACCTCCAAAAGTGTAAATATGTTTAGTTCTCTCTATCTTTTCCTTTAATATATAGTGAAAAATGCTATTATAAACTAATTCCCTCTCTAACTGCTGTCCTGATAATACTACCTATCACTTCTTTTCTTTCTTCTAATTCCTCTGCCGACTTTATTAATACATCACAAGGGATATAATGTTCTGCAAGGGCTCTTATTATAAAATGTGCAATCTTTACTTTTTCTTCTCTTGGCAGATTTTCTTCTACTACAAACAGCAAGTCCCAGTCACTATTCTCTTGATAATCCCCCCTTACTCTTGAACCAAAAAGGATAATATTGACCAATTTAATATTTCTCTGTTTTAGTATATTCTGAATTTCTCCTTTTAGAACTTTTTTTAGCGCATCGTTACTTTTAAACTTCTCTAACATTTCCCAATTCCTAATCAATATCTCTTCAATCAAAAAATTCTATCTTTATCTTCATAATAATTATAATATATTTTAACTTCATTTGTTTTTTCCTAATAAACTGCATTTATTAAAACTACTTCAAAATATACTTTTTGGTCAATCCATTATACAAACATAACGAAAAATTTTTTATTGGTGTTATTCATAATATATTGTTATATGCAGTTCAGTTTACTACCACTACAAACAATTATTCTAAATAATTTTGTTTCGTCTACGAACTGCAACCATGTTAAACATACCGTTTCCAGTGAGAATAAATTAAATCGTATGTAGTAATAATTGCAAAAAAATTATTAAAATACATAGACAAATATGTCTGTAATTTTCATTGATAAATGGATTGATTATCGTGTCATTTTTGTAGGGGTGTATTGATATGCAACTTCATCTACCTATACAAAACAAATGATTGCATCATTTGTCCCAATATCTTAAAAATTCATCCAATACTTTTAGCGGACGGATGGTTATATCATTATATTTAAATATTATGTAAAATAATTAAAATTTATTTGATTATACTTCGGTTGACTATTGTTGTTGGCTATTTAGAAAATCCTTTCCTGCTTTTGTTATTTCCCATACACCCCAGGATGATTTATCTGATAAAAGACCTTTAGTTACCATTGTATATCTTGCCCATTGAACTGTATTTTCCCATCGTTTCTTTTTTGGGTCAGAAGTTAATGTCTGCATATCATATTCATTTAATATATTTTTTACTCTCTTATATACCTTTTCAAATACTTCTGACAATTCTCCTTTACCTCCAAGCTCAACTAATGATTCTAATATAGGAATATAATACTTGTCTTCTGGCGTCTTCAGTCCTTTTTTTAGTTTTCTCCGAACTTTTATTCTCTGAGCATCCCTAACCATTTTGTTAGCAAAAATATTCTGCCATTCTTCCTGAAGAGTTTTCACCTTTTGTCTAAAATTTTTCAAATTTTCACCATTTTTGCTTAATTCTGTTGCCTTTTCAAAGTCCTTTTCCTTAAAAGCCTTCTCACCCTCTTTAGTTAAGATATTAAAAACCTCTTCTATTTCTTCGAGTAGTATCTCAAACGCAATATTAACCTCATTTTTATCCATACACTTACCTCCTACATAAGTTTTTATAATTTTATCTATTTTATTGTAATATTATGCAAATTATACAAATTACAATACAATTAAAAGAATAATTGCATATTTCTTTATTTAATTGCGACAATTTATCACAGAAAAGAATATATCTTTTTGTGACTAATTATCTCAATAAATCAAAAAAACAATTTATCGGATGTTTTTAAAATTCGAGTTTGAAGGTCCAGGCGTGTTGGCAGGGGATATTTGCTGGGGAGAGGCATGGTGTTGTGATAACCCATTCTGTTCCTCCATCTGCAACGGAAACCTCAACGGAACTGCCTAATAAACTAACCTTCGGCTGGCTCTGATAGTCGGCTGGTTTGGGAATTGACCACTTATCAGGTGGCCATTGTAAGGCTATAGCATAGATGGCATTCCCTTTGCGTGTGAAACGGAAATTATCTATCTTTGGTGCATCTTTCCAGACATCTGTTCCATAGATTGCATCACCATTTACATTCAGCCATTTGCCCATTTCTAATAATCGCTCCTGCATTATCTCCGGGATACGCCCATCAGCAGATGGACCTATGTCCAACAACAGATTACCACCACGCGAAACATTGTCAATCAACAGGTGCAATAGTTCCGTTGTGCTACGGTAGCATTCAGCGTCCTCATTGCGATTATACCCGAAGGATTTGCCCATGCCTTGACACTCTTCAAATCTTCCTTTTTCTATTAATGGACCTTCTGGAATGTGTCCATATTCTGGTGTTGCAAAACCGCCATGCACATTTCGGCATTCCTTTCCCCAGCGGTCATTAATGACAATATCTTTGGGTGCAGGGGATTCGTTAAACAGCCATGCAATAAATTCTGGGCTACGCCAGACTGAACTTGGATGGTCCCATTCACCATCAGGCCAGAAAACATCAGGTTGAAAGCGAATGACTAAATCTTTCATCTGCGGTAGCATGTGTTGCTCTACATATTTATTAACATCTTCTTTATACAGCGGGTTATACCATTCATACATGGAGTAGTAAAAGCCTGCCCTTAATCCTACTTTCTTTACAGCATTGATTAAATCTCCTGCCAGGTCTCGGTGCGGTCCTATGTCCACTGCATTCCAGTTCCAACTTTGCATGCTTTGCCACATGCAAAAGCCGTCGTGATGTTTCGAGGTCAGCACGATATATTTAGCACCAGAACGCTTGAATGTATCTGCCCATTGGTCGGGATCAAACAATTCTGCCTTGAACATTGGTGCAAAGTCTTGATACTTGAAATTTTCACCATATTTCTCCACATGGAATTTCCATGTTGCCTTATTTTTATCCTGTAAATGATTCCAATACCATTCTGAATATGTATCTCTCGGAGCCCATGAGGGAACAGAATACACGCCCCAATGGATAAAAATACCAAATTTGGCGTCTTCAAACCACTGCGGATTAGGACGCTGGTCCAACGATTCCCAGGTCGGCTCATAAGCAGTAGTGATAGATGACACAATGATGAAAGTAGTCATAAACATAATCAAATCTCCTATAGTTTAGTTTTACTGATTTACTTTAAGTTCTATCATAAATACACTAATTGGTGGAATAACTAATCTGGGGAATTCAGATAAATTTATCTGTGCCTCTGCTAACCACACATCGGGTTCTTTGCCAGGCTGAATGATAGACATAGGCTCTTTGCCTGTAATTATCCACGCATGTTCAGGGGTTATTGCCTTTTGGTCAATCATATCTACATGCACAGCAAGGTCACGACTTAATGGATTCACAATGGATAAGACCAGTATCCCAGAGGCTTCATCTTTCCATGAACAGAAAACATCAATGGGTGCAGCAGTAGCAGGCTGTTGAGATGTTTGACTGGACGCGTCTGCAACGGGTTTTAATTCAACTGAAACAGGCACTGTGCCAAAACATTGACGATACAGTTTTAATGTCAATCCAGTGGTATCAAAGAATGCGGTTGTCTTTGTGGTTTTAATTGCACCTATTACATTTACAGTTTGGGCGTAGTTTGCCATTGTAATAACATCGCTATTGCGGAAGAATTCATGTAAGCCGATGGCAACGCCTAACGCATCCTTCAAACGATAGGCACAACCGATTTCCCCATATACAGGTTCACCATACCAATAGTTCCATTCGTCCAGTGCAATAGGGATAAATTTGTCTTTCAAAGAAGGTAAGGTCTCGTAATATTTTTTATGTTCCTTCACTTTCCTTTTAATTTGTTCTGCTATTTGACGGACATGTTCCAGAACATCTTTCTTCTCACTGCAATAAAAATGCTCGCTTAGTAAATCCATGTTTTGTGCACAGTTTTCGAGCATGCCCTTGCTCCATGGGCTTGAACTATCACCAACAGCCACAATCTTGATATTAGGGTCAACTTTACGCATGGCTTCGGCAAATTCGTTATGCTTGTTTATGTAATCTTTCAATGGAAGGTAGCCCAATTGCCACTGACCATACATCTCATTTCCAATACTCCAGTAAACTACTTTATATGGTTCTGGATGTCCATTATTTGCACGCCACTTGCCCATAGGAGTTTCAGTTGAACCATTTGCATATTCCAGCATTTCTGTAGCGAGTTGAACATCACCCAAACCACTGTTGACTACCATATATGGCTCTGCGTTTATCTCTCGGCAGAATTGCATAAACTCGTCCATACCAAAATCGTTTGTGTCAATACCACCCCAGGCAGGGTTCTTTCGTGTGGGACGCTTATCTGGGTCGCCAATGCCATCCTTCCAATTATAACCGCTTACAAAATTTCCTCCGGGCCAGCGATAAATAGGAGAGTTCAACTCTTTTATCAGTGCAAGCGTATCTGCTCGCATTCCCTTTATATTATCCCCTGGCATAAGTGATACTGCACCTATAAATAGGTTGCCTATCCCTTGTGTTAGGATATAGAACTGTGCCGAATCTGCAGCATGTTTTGCCGTGAACCTGAACTGAAATTTTTGGTATTCTGTCGTTATCCCTGTAATCTTTACATCATCTATTAGTGGAGTATCACCAGAACGCAGGGATAGGGTTACTGCAAGGTCAGGATGGGTCGCCTTCAAGATGACCCTGCCTATATATTCCTTGCCTGCTATGATTGTCAAACCGTCCTGAACCAATCCCCGCTGTTCTTTCTCATTGGCTAAAATATATGGAGAATACCAACCCGTGTATGGTTTTATCTGGTCAATAAACACTGGCAGTGATGAAGGGTATACCTTCCACGGAGAATCTGGTGTGTTAATTAAATAGAAGAACTTGCGGTCTTCGAGCATTTCTGCCCAGATACCGCCATAGATACATTTACCTAAATGTTCAATGAACTGCCCATAGATAAATGGATTTATCGGAGTGCCCTTATTTGTTGGGTCAATGGTAATTTGTGTATCGCTTATTGCCATTTCCGATATTTTTTCCAGTGTAATATCATCGTAGATTGCTTCACCCTTTGCCAGTCCCCAACCGCCTAATAGACAATTTATCATGATTTGTGTTCGTTCACCTACATTGAAAGTAGTTTCCAGATATTTCCAGTCATTCGTGCCGACCAATGCTTCAGTGCGTGCCCCATCAATCCCGTGGATATTCAACAATGCACCGGCACCATTATCAATCTGGACATCGTTAGTTTTTACCCAGCCTGACAGTTTATATTGAGCAAAGGGAGTTACTTCTATCTCTTTGAACCAGGACAAATCGCCACCATCGGTAGAATTAATCTGGACACCCTGACTACTTTTGCCTTGCACAGGAAATTTGAACTCGCCATTCCCACCCCAGACCTTGGTATTCCAGCCATCAGGGGCATTTGTGCCTGTTTCAAAGTGCTCTTCAAATACTACCTGAGCAAAGCCTGTAATTGATACAAGGGAAAAACATATCAATACCATAACAAACCTATTCATACTTACCTCCTTATGTTTAAATTTTACTTGTTTGATATTCCTATGTATAAAAATATGTAAATGAAAATACAACATTTAACAACTCTACCTTATCATTTTTTTAACAAGTTAAGCAAAATATCAAGGCAATAAAAAGAAAATACTAAATCTTTACGAAAAATGGATAACTTTTAAATTACTCTAAATGGGAAATTTCATAGCATTAAACCATAGGCATAAAAATTATGAATGTGTGCAATCTAAATAGCCAATTGTATATTTTGATTTAAATGGTTTATGCTACTTACTCAAAAATTACGGATGAACCAAGAGTATTTTTAATTTTATATATGTTGCCATGAAGAAAAAAGCAGAAAAACCGTTAATAGTTCAGTCAGACCGGACAATTTTATTGGAAGTTGAAAATCCGCTGTATGAAGAGGCACGCGATGCCTTATCTGCGTTTGCGGAACTTGTAAAATCGCCGGAACATTTTCATACTTATCGGATTACTTCTATATCCTTATGGAATGCTGCCTCCGCAGGTTATCATGCTACACAAGTAATTGACCTGCTTCAAAAATATAGCCGATATGAAGTCCCGTCGAATTTAATCTATGAGATTAATGAGACGATGCGGAGATATGGCAGGCTGAAGTTGTATAAGAGCCCTCAGCAAGAATTAATACTCGAATCTGATGATTCATTGCTTCTCTCTGAACTTCTTTATAACAAGGGACTGCAGAGTTTTGACTTAACGAGGTTAGATTCACGACGGGTTTTAGTGAAGTCAGAATTTCGTGGGCACTTGAAATGTGCTCTGGTGAAGTTGGGTTTCCCGGTGGAAGACCTTGCGGGTTATGTGGAAGGTGCACCATTACAGTTCGACTTGTGTAAAATTCTGGCTTCAGGTAAGCCATTTGTTATACGGGATTACCAGAAAGATGCTATCTCTGCTTTTTATGCAGGGGGAACAAATCGTGGGGGCAGTGGTGTTATCGTGCTGCCCTGCGGTGCAGGAAAAACGATAGTAGGGATAGGTATTATGCACAAACTGCAAACGCATACCCTTGTTTTGACTACAAATACTGTGGCTTTACGGCAATGGAAAAGTGAACTATTAGAAAAAACTACCCTCACTGAGGAACAAATTGGTGAATATAGTGGTGAACTAAAAGAAATCAAACCTGTAACATTAGCAACTTACCAGATACTTACCCACCGCAAGACGAAAGATGGACCGTTTATACATTTCCGTCTGTTTGAGGAAGGTGCATGGGGCTTGATTATCTATGATGAGGTGCATTTATTGCCTGCGCCTGTATTCCGTGCCACGGCTGACCTTCAGACAAGAAGAAGATTGGGACTGACAGCAACACTGGTCCGCGAAGATGGGAAAGAGGATGAAGTATTCAGTCTGATAGGACCAAAGAAGTGTGATGTGCCATGGAAAGTTTTGGAAAAACAAGGCTGGATTGCTGAGGCAGTCTGCACAGAAGTGCGTGTCCCAATGATGGCAGAAGACCGCTATAAATATGTTGTTGCTTCCAGGTCAGGTAAATTCCAGATTGCCTCAAAAAACACTATTAAAATTAGTGTTTGCAAACAGTTATTAGAACAACATAAAGAAGACAATGTGCTTATCATTGGTCAGTATCTCGACCAATTAAAAATTATCCAGAAGAACTTTGGTGCACCAATAATAACAGGACAAACTCCGACACGAAAACGAGAAGAACTGTATCAAAAATTTAGAATGGGTGAGATTAAATTGCTGATTGTATCCAAAGTAGCCAATTTTGCTATTGACTTGCCTGACGCCAATGTAGCAATTCAGGTTTCTGGCACATTCGGTTCGCGTCAGGAAGAAGCCCAACGATTGGGTAGAATCTTGCGACCCAAGCAATCAGGCAAACAAGCACATTTCTATACCCTTGTTACTCGCGATACATTAGACCAGGATTATGCACTAAAACGGCAACTATTCCTCACAGAACAAGGCTATCAATACAAAATTGTTTCAATGGAACAATTAGATGAAATATTAGACGATATACAAGATGAAAATTAATTCTTAAATTAGATAAGATTAACTGCTGAGATATTTCAAAGGAATTAAACAATGGATGAAGAAAAAGTTATCTGGTCAGGTAGTCCATCACAGGTATTAAATCTTGGGATTTTTCTGATTTGTGCCTTAACCTGTTTTCTGATTATACCCATTTTCATTGCTATCTGGAAGTGGCTCACGATTAAGTGCACAAAATATGTAATTACAACAGAAAGAATAAAGATTACCACGGGCATTTTTTCAACCAAAACAGATAATTTAGAGTTATATAGAATCAATGATATGACTTTTGAGCAACCATTTTTCTTACGACTATTTTCATTGGGAAATTTAGTGCTTACCACTTCGGATGTATCAACCCCCAATCTTGTATTGCGTGCAATTCCGAGTTCAGAAGAATTGCACAATGAAATTCGGAAATACATCGAGATACAAAGAGACAAAAAGAGAGCAAGAGTAGTAGATTTTACATAACAAAAAAACTTATTTTAATTCTATTCTAAACCTAATTCTACTTTTAATAATTCTATATTTTCCCCCTATTTCCCAAAAGATTTTATAAGATTGATGATTGTTTATTATAAACCACTTTGGGAATAATATAATGAGATAAAGATAAGAGAAAAGAAAGAAAATAGAACTTATAGAAATTTTAAAGTATGTGACAGATGAAATGGGTACAATATTGTTTTTAATAGGAAAAGGGATACTTTCAACATTTAAGAAATGTCCTTTTTGTAAAGGCAACTTAGTAATTATGGATTTAAGCATCAGCGGAAAAACAAAGAGCAGTGGTTTGCGAATTGCAAGGCATATATAAATGGCATATAAGGCTTTTGGAGTTATGCTAAGAGGCTATTAATGAAGTTGTTATGTAGTATCTAAGAAAAAGTTTATCTCCTACTTAAAAAGAATTAGAATTTAGATATAATGAAAAGAAGATTTATTTGAGTTATTGCTTCAAAGTTTAAAAAATTAAAGAAACCAACCAAAGTGTCTTATATAAATAATCAACAAAGTTATATTTTTGTCATGACATAACTTACAAAGTTAACTGTTTGATTATTTTGGAGCAATTAAGGTGTAAAATTAAATTTTGATTTTACAAAGGAGATAAAGGTAATATGTATAAAAATATAAAAGACAGTGGAATTAAGACTATGAAAGCAGGAAGATTGTTTGTAGGTATTAAAAACACACAAGTAATGTTATCGGTTTGTGTGATTTTGATAGGTTTACTTATGGTATCCATGAGTGCCCAGGGATTGGTGACAGTAACAAAACAGATAATAGGACTGGACGAAAATGGCTATTTTGTAAATGGCACATCAGAGTTATCTGTTCAAGTTACTATAAGTTATGATGGAACTGAAGGAACAATCTCGGCTCTTGGATATCAAGAGACTATTCCAGTTGGCTTTTCATATTTGGGCCCATTAGCAAGTGAAAATCCGACACTGCCTGTAGTTCCAAATTTGGGGCAAACGGGAACACTGGGCTTTGCATATTATACGACTCCTTCTTTCCCCACTACCTTTATCTATCGGATTGCATGTCCGCCGGCAATTTGTGAGCCAGGACAGTTAGTAGGGAAGGTGCTATATAGACTGGCTGGACCTGAATTGCAAAGTGCACCTGCTACAAATGTGATTCAGTTAGAGCCAACAAACCTTACCTTTTCTCGCGAACTGTCCGGTCCAGGCATATCAGGTGCAAATAGAAATTACTATATTCCGGGTCAGAACATTGATGTAACAATTCACATAGATAAAGAGGGACCCCAGGACATAACAGCAGTAGGTTTTCAGGACACTTTGCCTGCTGGCTGGACTTATGTAGGTCTTGCTGATACAGGGACTCCTCCCCCTGAATTCCCTTCTGAAGGACAAACTAATTTACTTGAATTTGCGTATGTAAGTGTTCCTGTATTTCCTGTGGAATTTACATATACCGTTCAAGTGCCAAACGATTTTACTGGTTCTGCGGTAATTGGTGGAGATATAGTGGTAGGAACAGAAAGAAAGTCTAGTGCTGTAGTATATCGCACTTGTGGTGACTCCATTTTCTCTCCAAAAGTAGAAACATTATTAAAAGGTGTTGTGCCTTGCATTCTGGTAAGTCGTAGTTTTACTCATAATTACTATGTGCCGGGCGAGGTAGTGGAAGTAACAATTAATTTTAGAATAAACCCTGACCACCCCTGTGAAGGGATGGTGTCAGCATTAGGATATGAGGAGACAATACCTACTGGTTGGACTTATGAAGGACCTTTGGCTACTGAGAATCCGACACCGCCAATAGTTCCGAATTATGGTGCAACAGGAACTTTAAGTTTTGCATACATTTATGTTCCTACCCTAACTGGGAATGGTTCATCGTTTACATATAGAATTATAGCAGCGGCAGATTCCAGTGGACCACAGCAAATTTCCGGATTCGCGAAGTATCGTTTAAGTGGAGGTGAATTGCAGAGTGATGTGGCAGTGAGTGAACTAATTAATTATATTCCGGATACCCCACCTGAAATTACCTTACTAGGTGACCCTGAAGTATCTACGGAATGTGGTAGTGCATATAACGATGCTGGGGCAACGGCTACAGATATTTCTGATGGCGATTTAACTGCTCAAATTATAGTAACAAATAATGTAAATATAGCAGTGGTGGGTG
>DAOOVZ010000037.1:0-19427 GCA_035370665.1 Candidatus Hydrogenedens sp. | reverse complement strand
GCAATGAAGGCAATCGGAGAACAGAATGGTTGGCATGCTTATACAAATCCAATAGAGATGTTGGATAAAGAGAAGTTAGATGGTGTTATTGTGGCTACTCCCACGCATTCGCGTGCGTGGATTTCTGCAAACGCTTTTATACGCAATGTAGATGTGTATATGGAAAAGCCTATGGCTTTAACAGTAGAAGAAGGCAGGACCCTCGTAAAGTTAGCACGCAAATATAACCGTGTCACACAGGTAGGGACACAACAACGCTCTATTCCCCTAAATAATTGGGCAAGTGATTTAGTTAAAAACGGTGGTATTGGTAAACTCCAAAAAGTCATATCAGCGAATTTTGTGAGTCCGTTCCGGTGGGATGAAAATACACAATATCCAGATTCTACTTACACAAAAGAACCATGGTGGGATTTGTGGACAAATCAGGCTGTGTTCCGTCCATATCATGAGGAATTACATAGAATGTGGGCAAAATGGTGGGATTATGATGGTGGAGGCTTTTCCTTCGGCGTGACCGGTTGGGGTGCTCATGCCTACGACCAGATACAGAGAGGATTGGGAACTGATACCACAGGACCCGTAGAAGTTATTCTGGAAGAGCCTGTGAAAAATATGCCTGCTGGCTTATTCGAACAACGCGAAATTAAACCAGAAGAAACGGGTGCCTCTTATTATCCTATGACAAAAGGAGTAGAAGGACCTCGTGCCAAAGTGCGCATGCGCTATGGGAATGGTGTCGAACTGGAACTATATTATGATTCTGACCGTGGTCCCGGACTAGGCTGTATCTTTGTAGGTGACAAAGGTAGTATCGAAATAAACCGTGACGCAATTGCTTCCAATCCGCCTGAATTATTGCAAAAGGAAGGTAGACCCGAAAAACTTTCTGTGCCAGAAACACAGCCACATCTCGAAAATTGGGTTCAGTCAATAAAAACGCGTAAAGAATGCAATGCAGATATTGAAATAGGACATCGTAGCAATACCTTATGTATCCTTGTTAATATTGCTCGGGATTTAGGTAAAGTCGGCGAAGTTTTGAAGTGGGACCCCGAAAAAGAAAGGTTTACAAATAGTGATGAAGGGAATGTCATGCTTTCCCGTCCGCGTAGAAAAGGCTATGAATTACCAGTATAATCAAAACTATAAAAGTTAAGGAATAAAAAATGTATCTTACACTTATTCTATCTTTGCTTTTGCAAAGTTTTATTACTGCCCCTGATATAAATAAAGAAGAAGGGTTTGTTCCAATATTTGATGGCAAGACTTTGAAAGATTGGGATGGTTTACCCGGCGAATGGCGGGTTGAAGATGGCACAATTACGAGCCAAAGCACTCCGGAGAAACCTTGTAAGAATGCTCATTACTTATACTGGACAGGGAAACAGCCCGGAGATTTCATATTGAAACTGGAATTTCGACTGGAAAATAACAATTCAGGTATTCAGTTTCGTAGTGAGAAACGACCAAATTATGACATCTGGGGTTATCAAGCGGATATGGACGATACAGGTGAATGGGTAGGTTGCGTATATCAGCATGACCGTGGAGCAGTTGTTAAACGCGGCTATCGTGCATGGATTGATGCCGATGGCAACCGTAAAGAAGAACAATTGCAAGACCCTAAAGAATTATTATCCACCTTCAAACCTAAGGATTGGAACGAATATGAGATTAAATGTGTGGGTAACCATATAGAACTTTATATTAATGGTAAATTAATGTGTGAAGTGTTCGACGATGATAAAAAATTTGCTCGCAGTAAAGGTTTCATCGCCCTCCAAATGCATCCCGGACCACCGATGAAGGTTCAATTCCGCAACATCCGAATAAAAATATTGGACAAGGAATAGTTGCTATAAATGGCGTCGAGGAACGGTAGATTGTAGTTTAATAAACTAAAAAAGTTTTTAAAGATAGTTTTATCTTTTTGAAACCATTCTATTACTTTATCAATAGGATTTTTGTTATTTAATACCCTCTGCTTATTGACAAAATTATAACTGTGCTAACCCAACTTTTATCACTTATACTCTGGTAAATGAACTCTATATTGATGGCTTAGAAATTGACGACACAGGCAGTATTAGTGTCAGGTATCAGATAATTTTGGCATAGTGGAAACGCAGAAAATGTATTTGCAAGTTGACTGTGACTTAAGCCTTAGTATACCTCTTACCTTTTCTATTTTTTTATGATGTATTTATCTTGTAAACTTATTTATTCTAAAATAACATGAAATAGAATAATGGATTTAAATATGTGATAATAGTCAAAACTAATTTACCAAATACTTCTATTAGATAAGGAGAGATAAACGGATATGAAAAAGGATTTATTACTTATTTCTTTATGTCTTTTGTTTAATTTCCAGATTTTTGCGAATTCTGAAATACCCGAATCGTTTTGGGAACTGAAAGATTTTGTGGTTTACATTGCCGATGGCACCGAAAATGATATTTTAAGCACTGTTGCACAAGTCCTCATAGAAGAGTTAGCAAACCGCACAGGTGTTCAATTAAAATATGCGACCAAATTTGCCAAAGATAAAAATTGCATAATACTGACTACAAAAAATTATTTAAGCAAAAAGCCATCTTTATTTAACAAATGTTCAGAAATAGGTCTGTTTTCAGAAGAGATTGGGACACATTTAGCAGCAGAGGGATTTGGAATTTTATCAAGCCAGCAATCAAGTAAATCAGAGAGGTTATGGATTATCGGGAACGATAATCGTGGCGTTTTGTTTGGAGTAGGAAAACTATTGCGTATGTTAAATTATTCACAAGATTCAATAAAATTAATACAGCCGATAAAAATTATTGAGAATCCTATATCTTCAATACGCGGACATCAATTAGGCTATCGCGCGAGGGCAAACTCCTACGATGCGTGGAATGTTGCACAATTTGACCAGTTTATACGGGAACTGACTTTTTGGGGTGTGAATAGCATTGAGAATATCCCATTTCAGGATGAGCAGGAATCACCGCTCATGCCAGTCCCACGAAGAGAGATGAATCGTGCAATGAGTGAAATCTGCAAGAAGTATGGGTTAGATTATTGGATTTGGGTTCCAGCCGATTTTAATTTAAATGATAAAGCAAAACGAGCCGATATGTTGAAACGCCATGAAGAATTATATCAAGATTGTCCTGTTTTAACAGGTATCTTTTTCCCCGGTGGAGACCCGGGCGACAATCCCCCTGAATTAGTTATACCATTTTTAGAAGACCTGTCAAAATTAGCAATCCGGTATCATCCAGAAGCAAGGATATGGTTATCACTACAAAATTTTTCGTTGGAACAATCAAGATATGTATTTAACTATTTGAACAAAGAGCAACCGAAATGGTTTGGTGGACTTTGTGAAGGTCCTTCGAGTCCGCCGATACCATATCTGCGACAAAATTTACCGCACCCATACCGCCTTAGAATGTATCCTGATATAACACATAACAAACCTTGTCAATATCCTGTGCCATGGTGGGATACTGCTTTTGCCATGACTATTGGAAGGGAAGGGATAAACCCTCGTCCTGTGCAGTTTGCATATATCCATAATTGGTTTCAGCCATATTGTGATGGGTTCATTTCTTATTCAGATGGTGTGCATGACGATGTAAACAAAGTGATATGGAGTGCGATGGCGTGGAATCCACAGCAAAAGATAAGAGATGTACTCACTGAATATGCAAATGTTTTCTTTGGCTCAAATATATCTGTCCAATCGGCGGATGGAATATTGGCATTGGAAAATAACTGGCGCGGCAGTGCGATAGATAACGGTGCAATTGAAGGCACATTGAAATTATGGCAAAATCTGGAGCAAACAGCACCGCAACTAAAAAATAACTGGCGCTGGCAAATGTGTTTAGTACGTGCATACTATGACGCTTATGTGCGAGAAAAACTGATATATGAACAACAATTAGAAGAACAGGCTAACCAAATTTTACAGAGTGCAGACGCAATAGGTTCTGAGCAGGCAATTCAAAAAGCAAGCGAGATTCTAAACAAGGCAGTTTCAGAACCGGTCCCAGCAGATTTAAGGGAAAGGATTATAAATTTATATGATGACCTTTTTAGGAGCATCGGTTTACAATCGAGTGTGGAAAAATATAGTGCAAGTGGTGGTAAACGAGGTGCTTCATTAGATTATATTGATATCCCGTTAAATAACCGCTGGTGGCTGGAAGACCAATTTCAAGCGATACAGCAGTTGAGTTCGGAAAAGGAGAAAACAAAAAGATTAAACGCAATTGCCCTCTGGGAAAATCCTGGTATCGGCTCTTTTTATGATGATGTTGGAAATACAGCAAAATCGCCGCATGTTAAACGATGTGAAGTCCATTACACTAATCCTACGAAAGAGGCATGGCCTGAATCTAATTTCTGGTGGTTTGACGAAGGAAAAAGTAGAAAACGAATCTCATGGTTAAGTTCATTGGAACGAGGTGAAGCCTTATATCAAGGGCTTCACACAAATAGTAAGTATCTCCTACGCATTTCCGGAGTCGGGAAACCGACTATTACAATTGATGGGAAAGAGGCGATAAGTTTGGATAAGAAGGAAATGAAATTAGGGGAATTTAAAGAGTATATAGTGCCAGAAGATAGTGTGCAAGATAGAGAGATTACTGTAAAATGGTGTTTCCCTCCTGAAGATATTCATAAGGACTGGGAATACCAATCTCAAATTTGTGAAATGTGGTTGTTAAAACAGTAGAACAAAATATACAAATTAGAAATTATAATATATAGTTGTCAAAAGACGGTAGGTTGACGGTAGGTTGTAGGATGGTGGATTAAAAGAAGGGAAAGGACACTTTAGATTGGATAGAACCATTTAACACAATGGTAGATTATCATAGTAAATTTTACTGTAGTTCTCTTATGATAAAATATTGGCCTGATTGTATTTACAATTTCAGAAGGAAATTGTTTATCCTGTGAAGTTTTTAATTTTTCCAAGGATATGTTCAGGGTCTAAACCTTGATAGGTGATATGTTCGGACAATCCGCCTTTGCCCGGTCTACTCACACCCATATAATCATAGCGAGGTGCATACCCTCTTTGAAGTAACCAACTACCGAAGCGAGAGCCCAATCCCGTCTTAATATTTTGTGCTTCAACAACCAATACAAAGGGTGCTTTCCCTAAAACTTCCATCATGTCTTCATCTACCATATTCAGTGTAGGTTTGTTAACTAATCCCACATCGAGGCCCTGCTCACGGATTTGTTCTACTGCATCGAGAGCACGATAAAGCATTTCACCATAAGAGAGCACATATCCCGCTGTTCCTTTGCGAATTATCTCGTCTTTACCAGGAATAAATTCATAATCACCTTCATAAAATTTTGAGCCATCTTCTCTGCAAATATAAGGCACTTTACTACGCGTAGTAAAGATAAAACGGATGCCTTCATCTTTCCATACTCGATGAACCATTGCCTTTAACTGCAAGGCGTCAGCAGGAAAATATAAACGGGTTGTGTCACCTTCAGGCAAGCCGTTATCTGTAAAGAAAATATTGATACCATAATGGCAAGTATTATCAGCAATATCATCTATGCCTGCATGTGAAAAATGGCAGATAGCATTAGCCTTGTTCAGTCGTGCCATAGTCAATTCGGAAACAATCATTTCCGAAAAGGCTGAAAAAGTGCTGAAAATCCCTTGTTTCCCTTTCTCAAATCCGAACCCTGCAGCCGCAGAGAAATTGCCACGCTCCTGGACACCGCCATTGATAAATATGTCTGGATGTGCTACACGAATTACTTTTAACCCGGTTGAACCTTCCAAATCAGAGTCAACCACTAAAATTTTCCGTTCCGCTTTTTCTTCAGGATGGGCTGTAAGTAAATCTTTGACGATATTGCCAAATTCTGTTCGATTGCTTACCTGCTCTTTTGCGGAACCCTTATATGACTTGCCATTTGAAATTTTAGTCACATTTTTTAGATATTCGATGGCTTCAGGTATCCCACGACCTTCAAAATAGGCAATAGCATTATCTTTACCAATTACATCATGTCCGGCATGGTTTCCTTCAATTCCGGGCACACCCGGTGCCATGACTCGTTTATTAATTAAGGCAACAGGACCTGGTGTCCGTACGGCTTGAATCATTCGTTGTGCCAGACTTCCCCATTCCTCTCCTGCCCCTACATCTACCTGTAGTCCGTGCCCTGCTAATGTTTTGCTTATGTCATATCCTGGTAAATATTGCGATGGATGTCCAGAAATGGTCACATTGTTGTCATCAATACACAACTTGATATTTATCTTTTGGGCAACGGCGAGTCTTGCGGCTTCTGCATCATCTCCTTCTTGTTGAGAACCATCTGAACCTAAAAGAAACACGACCTTATCTGGATTCGCTAATGCAACCCCATTCACAAAGGGCCAAAGGTGTCCCAGTCTTCCTGATGCAAATTTAATACCCAATTCTTCTTCAATCTCGGGGTGTCCATATAACCCGTAATTTGCTTCCCGGTAGTGTAAGAGATAGTCAAAGGGGATAGCACCGTTGAATGCAGACATAGCATACTGAATAGCCACCCGATGTCCTGCCTCATCAAAATAAACAGGGTAAACCTTTTCAGAGCCTTTCATGAAACTGTCTAAAATCAGAACTTCGGGAACAATGCTATAGGCTCCTCCTGTGTGCCCTCCTAAACCGCGTATTCCTGCTACGGCTGTATAAAATATAATGGTATCGCGGACTACCTGAATATTTGTTTTCAATTGTTCCAGTTGTTCTGGTGTAAATTCTTGTTTAAATGGGTCAACAGCAATGGGTTTATACTTTGCAACATCAATTGGAAAATTCATAAATAATCTCCTTTGTAAAGATAATTTACTGTTTTTTTGGTTAATAAATATACCAAAATATAGGGGGTATTATCTAATTTAGGAAAGACCATAATAGAAGTTACCACTGTCTGCTAAAAATGTTAGTAAACTACTGCTGTTATTTAAATCTTAAAACAACAAAACAATCCACTTGAAATTTCAAGTTGCATAAAGATATCTCGTCTTGTTTGAAAAAATGCAAGTAGAGTATAAACTAATAATTTTTATGTTTTGGAATGAATAGGTCAAGATTTCCAAACTTTCATGTAAATGTTCAACTACTATGCTTATTACTTTTCGTTCTTACTATCCTAAAGATATCTTATTTGCTTTTTCAATTGTATCTTTATTATTTACACCACATTCTCTTTGAAAATGTTTCACTCCCTTTTTAAATCTTGACCTTTTTCAGTAATACCAGAAATACTTGTAAAAAGTCTCAAAGAGAAATACTATTTGCTTTCACTTTTGAAATTATGAGATAAAGGAGTATGTCTTTAATATTATGACCTTATCAATTTGTTTATTTTTTTAACTAAACATAAAAAGGTAAAGAATATGAGTAAAATTTGCTTTTTAGGAGCAGGGAGTACTGTTTTTGCAAAGAATGTTTTAGGCGATTGTTTTTATGTAGAGCCTTTGCGTGATGCGACTATTGCCCTTTTGGATATTGACACAACACGGTTGAGCGAATCTGAACGGATGGTTCAGAATCTAAATCGGACATTAGGCTCAGAAGCCAGGATAGAATCGTATCTGGCTGAGGATGCGGATAAGGCGTTTAAGGATGCAGATTATATCGTCAATGCTATTCAGGTTGGCGGGTATGAACCTTGCACAGTGATTGATTTTGAGATACCTAAAAAGTATGGATTGCGACAGACAATTGGTGATACATTGGGGATTGGCGGTATTTTCCGTGCATTGCGAACAATACCTGTGATGTTGAAGTATTGTGAAATTATTGAGAAGGTATCTCCAAATGCACTGCTTTTGAACTATACCAATCCGATGGCAATGGTAACAGGTGCAATTTTGAAGGCGACTTCTGTAAGGACGGTTGGGCTGTGCCATAGTGTTCAGGTATGTGCTCCGCAGTTGTGTTTGATGTTGGAACTACCTGATGATGATTTGCAATGGCGAATCGCAGGGATAAATCATCAGGCATGGCTATTGGAAATAAAACGGCATGGCGAGGACTTATATCCAGAAATCAAAAGGCGAGCAGAGTTGCCAGAATATCATTGGAAGGATACGGTGCGATTCGAGATTATGAAACGGTTTGGTTATTATGTAACAGAATCAAGCGAACACAATGCAGAGTATGTGCCGTGGTTCATAAAAAATCGTGCTCCACAACTAATAGAGGAGTTTAATATTCCGTTAGATGAATATCCGAAACGCTGCATAGCCCAGATTGAGGCGTGGGAATATCTGCGAGATGAACTGACTAATATGGACAAGCCCTTACCTCATGAGCGGACACAGGAGTATGCGTCGTATATTCTCGAGGCGATTGAAACAGGTAAACCGTTTACCTTTGGTGGGAATGTATTAAATTATGGGCTTATCCCAAATTTGCCGTATCGGTGCTGTGTTGAGGTAATGTGTGTTGCAGACCGCAGCGGAATTACACCGACCTATCTGGGCAATTTACCTGTTCAATGTGCTGCATTGAATCAGACAAACATAAATGTTCAGGAGGTAACCATCGAAGCGGCTCTGACCCACAAGAAAGAGCATATCTATCAAGCAGCAATGTTAGACCCACATACCTCAGCCGAACTGACCATTGACGAGATTATTCACTTGTGCGATGAACTATTAGAAGCACACAAAAACTGGCTACCCGAGTTTCACTAACCTAATCCGCATGCCAATGAAAATTATGATGTGCACCCCATATCCGCGACCTTAACTGTGAAGTTAGTGAGTTTGCTGGTGCATTACATACATGTATCGCTACTTCTAATATATCAGCACCATAATTTTGAGCCCAGTATATTATTGTTGCTACCAGGTCAGTATATATACCTTTATTCCGTGTATTAGGAAGTACACCAACCATATCTCCTTTTGTAATTCGGATACCTAATGTATTCTTTGTAGACTCATCTTCAACAGTAGTAACATAACCAATAATTTTATCACTTACTTCCACTATCCAGACACCCTTTGCCCTGGCGAGTAAAGAATTTCTTAACCAATGCTTAAACATCAAAGGCACTTTCTGTGTGGACATTAATTTTTCATCGAGGTAAAACCGGCTATGTTTTGGAAAGATTGAAAAATCAAGGTTCTCTAATTTTTGAAGATCGTCTATTGTTGCAAGACGAATTGGTGCTACAATTTTGTAATCCAACTTAAAACTCGTCCGCAAATCCCAAACATGATGAATATGCGTAGCAATTAAATCAAAATCATTTCTCGCGAGTGCTTTCATCTGGCTTAGGTCAAGTGGATGTGTATATATGTCAAAGTATTTTATGTTTTGATTTTTAGCCCATGCTGTAGTTTCAGATAGAAGGGCAAACTTTATTTGATATGCAAATTTATTTTCTTCTGTTATTAAAAATTTTATTCTACCGCAAGGAAAACCGAAAATTTCAGAATCCCATTTTAAAGTTTCAAAAAAAAGCAAACCACAGATTTTATCTTTATCATCTATTGCACAAAAGATCGTAATATTTTCCCGTCCTAACAAGTTTGAGATTTCTGTATATAAATATGATATAAAAGTTTCTTTCTCTATCCCACGTATATAATCATAAGGGAAAAATTTCTGACATTGAACAAGTCTAATTAGGTTTTCTTTATCAAGGGTTTTAATCTGTTGAATTTTGAAATGTGTCATGTGTAAGAATTTCCTTAACCATGAAATAAGGCCTGCTCTGGACTTCTCGATACACCCTGCTTATATATGCACAAATAATACTCAAACAAAGTATTTGTATTCCAACAAATATAAGAAGTAATGAAGTTATTAAAACTAAGGTATCAGAACTCTGATTCAATATGAGTGAACGAATAAAAATAAAGAAACCTAAAAGAAATCCTAGAAAAGAAAAAAACAGACCAACAAATCCAATCGCTTCCACAGGTAAAGTACTTATACTCGCGATTATATCAAAATTTATCCAAAAAAGAGACCAGATGCGATAGCGGCTTTTACCCTTTTCCCTTTTCCGATGCGAAATAGGATGAGATTTAATCTTCAATCCCATCCATCCAATTTCCGCAGGAATATATCTAGAATGATGCGTTGCCTGAAGTAAACGATTCACCGCAACACGGCTATACGCCGCCATTCCACAACCTGCATCCCGAATCGGTGAACCTACCATTTTTGAAATAAGCCAACTTACAAAACGAGCAAAAATCTTGCGAAAGGCCCTGTCTTGCCGTTGTTGTCGCCAACCCTGGACAAAATCATAATTACCCTCTTCTAACACTTTTATCAGGTTAGGTATCTCCTGTGGTGGATTCTGACCATCAGCATCAATTGAAAGTAAAACCTTACCACATGCATAATTAAAACCCGCATAGACTGCCGGGTGCTGTCCAAAATTGCGGGTAAGGCGAATTACCTGAACTTGTGGTTTCTTCTCATGGTAGTCCTTCAATATCTCAAATGTATTATCCTTACTCCCGTCATCTACCGCGATAATTTCATACGGACGCCCTAACTGTTCCATCACCTCAATAATCTCATCAAGCGTAGAAGAGATATTTGTCGCTTCATTGTAGATGGGTATTACTATACTAATATCCACTTCATTCTGCTTATTCATAACTTAAATTACCTGAATAAAAAGATGTAAACCAATAATATTTGCATACAAGAAATAATGATATATTCTAATCCTTAACGCAAAGCATTTTCTATGGGAAAAATTTGCGTAGTTGTTCTTCCATTAAATTTAACGACGGCATATACTCCTCTCTGTCCAGACCTTTTACAGACTCCTCAATCCATTGTATTACCTGCTCAATTACATGTCGCCTCCATCGCTTCGCAGGACGAGATAGTTCATCACGCAAATATTGAATATCCCGGAGTAAGTTCTTCCTGACCTCACCTTCCAGAGGTGTCAAATCTGCTTCAAGTACAAGTTGTTCCATAATTTCTAACATTTCAGCCGTCTCTTCTTCTATCCCCGCAGGATGTGCCGGAAATAGTAAGTTAAACTCAATCGGGTTTTCTACTAAATCAATTCCTCTCGGTGTAATTCGCGTAGCTGCAAAAAGTGGCGGGCGATAGCCTGTAATAAGTTCAATTAGCCCCTTATCATATAAATAATGTATATTTACAGCCAACTGCTTCTTATCCACCTGACCTGTTTCAAGAAAATCTTCAGGACCTAACATTTCTGTCGGATTTTCCAGATACCGCTCATACAACATTTCTAAAATCCATCGTCGAATTGTTTTTGGATGTCTAAACCTATTCATATAAAGCCTCACGCCTTCTCTCTAATGTAAAAAGCAAATTGGTTTTGTTTCAAATTCATCATTTTTTAAAACAGTAATTTGATATGTTTCAAAAATAAATCATGTGGTTTTATATGCCGAGTCGTTGTTTTAGAAGTTGTTCTGTAAGTTGGAATACTTCTTCAGGTGTTCCATCAGCGGTGATAGTAATAAGTAGTCCTTCTTTTTCATAATAATCTGCTAACGGAGCTGTGCTTTCCTCGTAGGTTTTTAATCGCACACGAATCGCTTCTGGACGGTCATCCTCACGCTGAAAAAGTTCACCACCACATTTATCACAGACACCTTCTACCTTAGGTGGATTGAAAATAACATGAGCCGTGCTTTTGCATTGTTTACAGGTGCGACGACCACTTAACCGTTTCACAACTTCTTCTGTATCCAATGTGTAATTTAACACAGCATCCAACTTAATGCTCAATTCCTTCAACAAGCCTTTTAATGCTTCTGCCTGATGAACGGTTCTCGGAAAACCGTCTAACAAAAATCCGTATCCACTACATAAACAATTTTTCCGTTCTCGCACAAGATTGATAACTGTATCGTCTGAGACAAGTTTGCCTGCTTTCATGGCTATCATTGCTTCCTTCATTGCAGGGCTGAGGGATTCCTCAGGTGTATTTTTCGCTGCACGAAAAACATCGCCTGTTGACAGTTGAACAGCACCATATTTCTTGCTGAGAAATTCTGCCTGCGTTCCTTTCCCTATGCCAGGAGCACCTAAAAGAACTATATGCAGAGGTCTGGCAGGTTTCGGAAGTTCACTTTTGCATTCTGTTCCATAAAGCCACGCATTAATTACACCATCATTCGCCATAAGAATACCTCCCTGATTAAGGTTATTTTTTAATTTACCAAATTGATAAAATTATGAGAATTAGTATAACATAAATATCACATTCCTTTATTTGTGTAGACAACACACTTATTATAAATAGAAGATGAAAAATAATAATAAGGAACAGTATATGGTATATTTGAGTAAATTATCATTTTTATCAATCGCTTTTACACTGATGGCTTCAGTAGTAAGTTTTGCTGATGTCCTGTCTCTGGAACAAAATTGGCAAGTGCAAAGTTCAAAGGATTTAGGGAAAGAAGGTGATTTTTGGTCTTCACCTGGTTGTGCTACGGAAAATTGGTATGCAACAAGAGTGCCAAATACTGTGCTCGCCATCCTTGAAGATGCAGGGGTTTATCCAAATTTATATTATGGCACAAACTTAAAGAAAGTGCCGGGTTTTCAAGATGATTTGTGGCTGATTATGCCAGAGAATAGTCCTTTCCGTGACCCGTGGTGGTATCGAACAGAATTTGATGTCCCCAATAAATGGTCTGGAACAGAATGTACTCTACATCTGGACGGGATTAATTACGAGGCAGAAATCTGGCTAAACGGGAATAAAATTGCAGACCGTTCAGAAGTGCGTGGAATGTTTCGTCGCTTTGAATTTCTAGTTACGAATAAACTGAAATATGGTGCTCGAAATGCGTTAGCAGTGAAGATTTATCCACCGGGTCTTTTACCTGCAAAGGATTATGATACAAAGCAAATAGAAGCAACCACAGGCTGGGATGACCATAATCCGCAACCACCTGATTTGAATATGGGCATCTGGCAACCTGTGTATCTTAAATCACAGGGTCCTGTTGCTTTGAGAAATCCCTATGTCGAGACACAATTGAGTTTACCTGCAATGGACAGTGCCAATTTGACGGTTTCTGTCTGGGCAAACAATATTACAGAACAGGATGTGGAAGTCACAATAAAAGGGACAATTGAAAATATTGGTATTGAGCAAAAGGTTCAGTTAAAACCCAGAGAGAAAAGAGAAATTATTTTTAAACCTGAAGATTATCCCGCCTTACACATTGTATCACCGCGTATTTGGTGGCCCTATCCTTTGGGTAAGCAGAATTTGTATTCACTTTCATTAGAAACCACTGTAAATGATAAAATCTCTGATATAGCCCAGACACGATTTGGTATTCGTGAGGCTCATACAGAACTGAACGCAGAGAATTGGCGTGTTTATTATGTGAATGGAGAAAAGATTCTAATTAGAGGTGGTGCATGGATGACCTCTGATATGCTTTTGCGTCTGACGAAGACACGATATGAAGCGTTAGTCCGTTATGCACGCGAAGCAGGATTGAACATGCTCCGTTCTGAAGGTTTCTCTATACGCGAAACCGATATGTTCTATGACCTGTGTGATGAATATGGCGTAATGGTAACACAGCAGATTTTTGGCAGAACTATTTTAGACGAAGACCTTGCAATACAATGTGTAGAAGATACTATGTTGCGTATCCGCAATCACCCAAGTTTAGTGCACTTTTTAGGTCATGATGAAACCTTTCCATCAGATAAATTGGATAAAGCGTATCAGGACTTAATCGCAAAGCACCGTGTAAACCGAACCTATCAGCCACATTCTGGCGCTTTTGTTGTCACAATGAGACTCTCCACTGGTGGAACACGAACTGGCACACGCGAACTATGGACTTATGCAATGCCATCACATTATTATCTACGCAAGTATGATGGTGCATGGGGATTCGCACAATCAGGCGGAATTGGTGGAGTGATTGCATGCCCTACCAGCCTGCGAGAGATGCTTCCTGCGGAACAGTTATGGCCTGCATTAGATACAGAAGCATGGTCTTTCCATACAGTTGCTCAGGGAGGCAGTTATTTCTATGCAATTCGCGATGCTATGAATGACTGTTATGGTCCCGCAAACAATATAAATGAATTCTCAAAAAAAGTAGAGACCATGAATTTCAATAGTGCGAGGGGTATGTTCGAGGCGTATGCTCGCAACAAGTATGATGCCACAGGCATTACAACATGGAAATATGATACTGCATGGCCAGCAGCACTCACCTGGCAATATGTAGATTGGTATCTACGACCCACCTCTGCCTACTATGGCGCAAAAAAAGCATGCGAACCCATTCATGTCTTGTTTGCGTATGATGACGAGTCTATATGGGTTGTGAACAGTTATAGAAAAAATTTTTCGAACCTCCGCGTCACTGCGGAAGCGTTTAATCTCAATAATGAAACCTTATGGTCTCAAACACAGGAAAATGTCTCTGTGGATAAAGACGGTAAGACAAAAATCTTCAAAATAGATATTCCTGAAGAACAGCGAAAACCTATGTTCTTTTTACATCTCCAATTATTTGATGAAGCAAATAAATTGATTTCGAGGAATACATATTGGCTGTCTGCAAGTCCGGATATTCCAGGCGTTAGTGGACATAATATACAAGGTATCTTTTATACGAAGCCAAAATCGAAAGCAGATTTTACAAAGTTGAATGACCTGGAAAAGACACAGGTTAGAATATCAGGTAAGGAAGTTTCAAAAACAAACAATGAGCGATTATTTGAGGTGCATATAAAAAATGAAGGAAAGAGTATAGTGTTCATGCTTATTCCTGAACTATATTCACCTGACAAACTGGGCTACGAACTGCCTCGTATCTATTGGTCAGAAGGCGGTATCATCTTACGCCCAGTAGAAGATATAACGATTCAAGCAAAAGTGCCTCTGGATGCACTCTCAGAAAATGTCCAACCCCAATTTGGTGCTCGTGGCTGGAACATCGAAGTTGTGAAATAATCACTCACTCTACTTCATTCCAGTCATTAAAATTAAATTTCAATCTCCTCATCATTTCAAACAAATTACACCACTTAATATCGAATTTTTCACACACATTAGGTATAGGTATTTTTATTTTTTTGTATTGATTGTATTTTTCAAATGTTACAATTTCAAGATATGGCTGTTCTGTTAGTGCAAATGCAATTAACTATGCATCAGCGTTATCTTCTTTCATAAACTCATCAATAGCCTGCCTATTATAATGGTCTTTCATTGATTCAGACCATTTTACTACCTCAGCATATTTATTAAATACTACTTGTCAGGGGGACAGTAGGTTAATAGATTATAGTCGGATAAAGGAGGGAGATAAGAGTTTATTTGATGGTTATTTTAGGTATATGGATAGGTATATCTGGTATTACATGATAGAGAATAAAGGTTCAGAGATATGTGTATATTTAGATGAGAAGTTGCGATTAGAAGAGGAGAGTGATTATTTGAGCAGGATAGAGACGCATCCTGAGTTTGGGTATACAATAGAGGGTTTTCATAGTAAGCAGAGCAGTTTTGGGACAGTTGCATTAATCACTAATCTTTCTGATTTATCGTGTGAGAAGATATACCAGTATTACAAGAGTAGGCAGGAGATAGAGCAACTATTTGACACATTCAAGAACATCCTGAATGCAGACAGGACATATATGCACGATGACTATACATTAGAGGGCTGGATGTTTATTAACTACCTTTCCCTCGTATATTACTATAAGATATACCATCAGTTGATAGAGAAGAAACTGTTAGATAAATATAGTGTATCTGATGTTCTCTTGTTGTTATCTAAATTCAGGAAAATAAAAATTGCCAATGACTGGCAAAACCTAGAACTCCCAAAACAAACTAAAACTATAATCAAACAACTAAACCTACCTATTACTTAATTCTTGGGAAGTTAGGGTTTAACCTTCTGCGTTAGCTCGGGTTTCACCCACATTCCTATCTCCGCCAATACCGCTTTGTCGGTGAGCTTACCTACGGCACTTTGGCGAATGTCCGAATCCTGAGCCTCAACAGCGATCTTAGCAAGCGCGGCCTGGTCCGTGAGTTTTTCAAAAGCGGCATGACGGATTTCTGAGTCCTTATCATCAAGGGCAACCTTAGCGAGCGTCGGTTGGTCTAAAAGCCTCTCCACGGCAATGCGCCGGACATCCCGTTCCTTAGCCTCGATGGCAATTTTCGCCAGTAAGGCTTGATCGTCTACTTTCTGTGTCAACTCAGGCTTAACCCACATGCCCATCTCCGCCAGCAATTCTGGATCTGTGAGTCTTTCAATCGCGACACGACGTAAGAAGGGATTCTGTTCCTCGATAGCGATTTTCGCTAGGCTCGTCTGGTCAGTAATCCGCTCGATGGCAGAGCGACGAACGCTCAGATCTTTCCCATCAAACGCCATCTTAGCAAGAAGGGTTTGGTCGGTGATCCTTTCCACGGCGGCACGGCGGACGGCTCTATCTGTGGCATTGACAGCAATTTCAGCTAGAAGCGACTGATTACTGATTCTATCTACGGCGGCACGACGAATAGACCAATCCTGCTTAGTTTGTGTTGGTCGGAAGTGCGCTGTACGGTTTTCACGCTTGGTCCACAGCCGGGGCACAGTCCGGGGCATTTGTGTCTGTATGAATCGAAACACTGGATATTGCTATCGGGTGATCATGTGCTGGGGGATATTACACCGAACAACTTTGCAACGGCAGATGAAAATGATACGCTGGGGACGTATTTGGCAAGCTTGGACAAGGTGCATGACCTGGATGTGGCGCTTGTGCTGCCGGGGCATCAGCATGTGTTCAATAATTTCCGGAGGCGCATCCGCGAATTGAAGAGACACCATCAGGAACGAGAGGAGTAGGTTGTGAGGATTCTGAACGCAGGGTCCAGAACGGCGTATGAAGTGGCCGCGCGAATGACGTGGAATTTCGACGCCGCGTCCTGGGAACGCTTCCCGACAATGCAAAAATGGTTCGCTATGGGGGAATCAGCTGCACATTTGCGCTATTTAGAAGCAAAGGGGAAGGTTGGCAAAACGATTCGAGAGGGCACGTTTGTTTATGCGATTTCTTGAACGATTATGGAGCTAGAAAATGTAGAATGATATGTGATGCAATTCTGCATTCATCATTCAGTCTTCTCTGTTCATCACTCTCCCCGGCGGCGGAGCAGGAACTGGCGCAGAAAGCCAAACAGAAATCCGCCCGCACCGTGCTCCAGAAATCCAAAGCCTTCATCGAGGAGCAGGTAGGCAAGGTCGTCCTCCCCGCGGGGCTGGAACAGTTCGCCACATTCATGGCGTCGGTACATTACGCCGAGGCCGCGGGTCTTTCCCTCAACTCGCAGAGTGGATTCTCATCGGCTCTGCCCGGGAAGTAATTCCCGCATTCGCTCCTTGGTCGTTGTCGGAAGATTGCTCATGCGTTCCACAACGGAAAGGTCCTCTTCCGCTAAAGTGCCTCGATTCTGGCTCCGATAGACTTTGGCCCTCGCTTCGTAATACCGAGCAAGTTGATTGCGCATGAACTTGTTTTTTGCATACGGCTTTGGATTCGAATTCAGGTCCCAACTGGTGAGATAATTATTGCCGCGGTTAATGGCCTCTGTATAATCTACAATCGCCGCATCGCTTCTTCCCAATGCATCATTCGCTTGACCGCGGAGAAAGTGAACAGATCCGTCTGTGAATGGGACCCAATAATCTCCTGCCAGCGACAGAGCTTCAGTCAGGCCAGAGACTACCTTTTCATAATCCCTATTCGCGAAGTCCGTCTGCGCTCTCTTGTACAGTGCAGACGCCTTCTTTTCAGATTCGCTGGCACACGATGCGAGTAGCAGAGCTAGAAGCAAGGCACACCCAGCAAATGTGAGACGATGCATCATCATGAGAGTCCTCCCAGGATTACTTTGTCTCCATCTTTCCCAAGACCGTCCCAACAAAATGCCCAACAGCTACCGCCACGCATGTGGGCAGATATCCATTTAAACCCAGAACATACCATGTGACCACGCATGCGATCGCGGATCCTGCTATCGAGTACTTGTTCCAGCTCACGATACACCTCCTTTCTTTTTGTTCGGCCGTTTGTTATTTGTTGTTACTCAATACTGGCTCCAGCGTCGCAAGAAACCAACGTCCTTCGATGTGGAAGGCAATATTTTTCAGGCTTAGTTTTCCGAATGGACTTCCTCTAAGATGAATTGTCACATCAAAGACACGGTCAGCAAGACGCGGCTTGGTATCAACAGTTACTGACGACAGTAAAAAATCAACATCCTGATCCGTAATGGCGTATCGTATTTTCATCCAGCGATCGGCAAGGCCATCCCAACCATTCGTGCCCTTGCCACACGATGGACAAAGAAAACGTTCGTGCTTCGGCGTGGAGTAAGCCACACATTCGTAACAGGTCACGATGCCGCAACTCTGGCATCTCAGATAAAGATTCCTTATGAGATGCTGTGTTTCTGCCGATTCCTCGTGTCTGAATTCTTCGCGAAACTTTGTATATATAGGAATCGAGGTGTAGTGAGTCTTACTGTGCTCAGCTTTCTTCTGACAGCGACTACACTCAATCGGTCGAGATTCTGACCAGCCCTTTTGCTTGCCCAAGAGTGCGTCCCATCCGCGTGACCTGTACATTTCCAGAACCGGAAGGGATATAGCCTGACAGACATCGACGATCTGATTGGCTTTGGTTCCAAAATCCGTTGTCTTCTTGCAGAATACGCTTAAATAGAAATCTCGGCAAAGTTGCTCAAGGTTAGTCTGGAACTCAATTTGGGAGGCTGTCGCGGCACGCACAAGGCTCGAGAATATCATGTACACTCCTCCCAAGACCATTATCGGTCCCCCAATAAGAAACAATGGCCCCATAGGCAGTATTTCTTTACCGATGACATCTGCTGCGCCGTATCCCGAGGCAAGGATTCCGAGAACGAGCATCAATATTGCAATGCCGAAGTTGCCGAGAGCCTTCGTTTTCTTAATCTCCGCTACGCCTTGCGCTTGTCTTGCCAGACCATCACGCGATTCAAGGAACGCCAAACACTCTTCTACTCGAGAGTCTAGCAGAATATCCGCCATCGTGCGCTTTGGGTTCGTCATTGACTTGTGCTTTCCAAAGGGTCATTTTGTGAGGGTGAAGGATGAATCTGAATCGTCTCCATTGTGGCATTAATTGACGGACTTGTGGTACCCATCACGCTTGAACCTCCAAATACCACTATCGACTTGCCGAGAACAGCGCACATATGGCCACTTCTACCTGACTGTAGCTTGGGTCCGATGCTCCATTCATTGGAGAGAGGATCAAATACGTCGATTTGTGTTGGGAATTCTCCGGTCTTGCAAATTCCGCCAACGACGAAAATCTTGCCCTCTGCAACAACGGCTC
>DAOOVZ010000036.1:0-19542 GCA_035370665.1 Candidatus Hydrogenedens sp. | reverse complement strand
AGAGAGTTATCAATACTTTTACATATCAACTAACTTAATTTTTCAAAGGTTTCATAATAATTATTTTTTATATATTTTATCTCTATCAGAAATCAACCCAAGTGGCTTATAACAAACAAATACCAAAAATTAATGTTACATAACATTTCATTGCTTTGGGTATAACCTATCACAAATTGATATTTTCATGTTATTGTATTGACACAATTTATTGGCACAAAAAATTAGATTATGACATATCAAATGGTAGTAAAAAGGAATGTTTGTGAATTAGACTTTTAATGCGGGACGGATATTTTTTCTTAACTCATTATCATAGCGGAGAGACATGTTTTTAAGTCTCTCTACTAATTTTGGATAATCCTGGGCAAGATTTGTCTGTTCAGAAATATCATTCTCCAGATTATACAATGATGTCGGTATATCTTTAATAATATATTTTCCTGGTCTACCATCTTTCCCTGCAATTTCAACTTCTGTATATTTATGTGGAAAATGAAGTTTCCATTTTTCATAGCGAATCGCTTGAAGTTCTTGGTGGTGATAATACAAGAAAAAACGATGTGGGGATTCTGAATCAGGTTCAGAAAGTAGATTCCATATATTTTTACCATCACGACGGTCTGTTTTGGGACAATCTAACTCGGCAAGATGTGCGAAGGTAGGATAAAAATCGAATGTAGCACTTATTTCCTTGCAAGTCTTACATTCAGGTATAAAACTTGGTAACTAGGCAATACAGGGGACTCGCATTCCTCCTTCAAAGGTTGTGTTCTTGCCACAGCGTAATTTGCCTGCACTACCGCCATGATTCCCATAAAGTAGCCATGGACCATTATCAGATGTAAAAATTACTAATGTATTCTCATCAAGTCCTGTATCTCTGAGAGATTTCAATATTTCACCCACTGACCAATCAATCTCCTGCACAACATCACCATAGAGACCTGCTCCAGATTTATTCTTGAATCGCTCAGAAACATGTATAGGCACATGCACCATTGAATGGGGTAGATACAAAAAGAATGGATTGCCTTTGTTCCTTTTGATGAAGTCTATTGCCCTTTCTGTATATGCAGTAGTCAATTTACTCTGGTCTGGGTTGGTCTCAATAACTTTATCCCCTTCAATGAGAGGTAAAGGTGGAGCATTGGGCGCATCCTCATCAGGACCCATATCATTGGAGTAAGGGAGACCATAAAATTCGTCAAAACCGTGATGTGTCGGTAAAAATGGAGGCAAATGTCCCAAATGCCATTTACCAAAACAGGCGGTCCTATAATCTTTTTGTTTCAACATTTCGGCTAAAGTAATTTCTTGCGGATTAATCCCTTCCATTGATTTATTTGCAAGGACCCTGGGTAAGCCTACGCGTAAAGGATAACAGCCAGTAAGAACAGAGGCTCTTGTCGGCGTGCACATAGGAGCACAGGCATAAAAGTCGGTAAACCGTATACCTTCCTTTGCCATCTGGTCAAGATTCGGAGTGGTATATTGGCTATTACCATAGCAACTTAAATCACCATAACCCATATCATCAATTAATATCAAAACAAAATTCTGTGGATATTTCTGCTTTGATGTATTTCTGCTTTGATAGTTTGTTTTAAGTTCAGAGGCATTAACATTAGGACAGGTTAGCATTGCTAACGCTGCCGCTTTTAAAAAATCTCTTCGTTCCATATTTTTATCCCTTATAATGCAAAATTTCTTTTTAATAATTATAGATTATGATAAATAAACAATGGTAGTTATTTTTATATTAATATTTATTTTCTCAATGACAAGTTTATAAAAAATTAGACTTAAAATAAAAAGAGACTATCAAGATAAATCAGGCAATATAATGGAATCTAAACCCTGTAAGGAAAAACTTAATCTTTTGTCATTTCTTATAAGTGTAAATTCTTCTTTATTTTCTGCCAAATTCCATACGAGCACTTTTTTTGCAGTAGGATACCATGCACAGACAACAGGCTTTTCCTCCATAATATATGGGACATCTCCAATCTCGTGGATAATTGAATTCTTAAACTTGTAAAGCGATTCCAGATTTTCAGGAATATTTAAACAACCTTCATTTTCCTTCCTCGTGATATAATTGTTTCTGTATGGCTTAATATTTTCTATATCATAGTCTCCCACAAAAATCCAGCCTTCATTAGTAGGTTTTTCAATTACTTCAAATGGTATTCCTATTCCCAAAAACAAACTATACGGATTATCATCACTTACATATCTACTATGCTCACCCCAGAAATGTTTTAATGGACCTTTAGGCGTATGTGATGCAATTTCGCTGTGAAATTGTGCTTGCTTCTTCATAGCGTCTGGTAATATATCCCAATGCGTTTTGGGAAAATGCTGAAAACCACTCATAAACATCGTATTCCGCACATCGGAAATGGTAGAAATAGCCAGTTTTGCACTCATATTTTTTGCAGATAGTTGGTCAGCAGGAAAGGCTGTCGTTTCACTGAACGCTTTTTCAGGTGTAGTAAACCTACGATGGAATAAAGCACTGAATAACTCATTGCATTTGCCTTTAACACTCCCAAAACTATGGTCATCAAACATCAACTCACCTACACGGAAAAGACGATTGCTATAATCAGTCAGCCTTATCCCTGCCTTTTCACTACCCATATACATCACCATAATTCCGAGTTCTATATCAGACACTCTGGATTCCAATGTGCGAAAACAAGTGGTTAATTCATCACAGGTAAATTCAACCCAATTTTGCAGGACTTTAGTCAAATTTCGTTTTTGAATAGAATCAATCAGATTTTCCCATTCAGAAGGGTTATATCCATATTTAGCCAGAAAATTGTTCTTGTGTTCTTCACAAAAACAACCACCAATAACCCCTGGACTTCTTGCCAATCGAAAATCATCATCAAGAAATACCTTTTCAACTCCATGTTCTTTCAACATCTCTAATGCCTGTGCATTTTCCTCTGTTGCAGGTGGGTGAAGCGAAGTGCCTGCAAAAGTTTTACCATCATAATTCATCCCCAATTTCCAATGCGTTGGAGGTGTTAATGGCACAGTGCCCGAATAACTGCCTAACGAGTCGCCAGGATGACCGAAAGGAACATTAATCACATAAGCAGGAATTCCTGCATACTCAAATTTCTGTTTCCATAGTTTAATTGTTTCCGGTTTGTAATACCAGTGCCCATACAAAAAGCCAGAAAGCCAGACAGCAGATACCCCAGCCTTCTTAAATATATCAAACAGTTCTGGTTCATGTTCAAGCGCCTCAATAGATACAGATACATGATATTTCCGTGTAGTTCTGGCTATATCATTGCCATATAAAGGTATGGCTTTTGTCAAAGCAAGACTGGACAAAGTAATACCCAAAAAAGAGCGACGAGAAAGATGCATATAGAATTCCCTTCATAGTTTAATTATTATTCTATATAAAACTGGGTAATATTTACTATCTAAATGAGGAGGGAATTTATACCTATAAACGATGCTGGCTACTAAAAGGTTCATCGAAAATGAGACATTAAAGATGTGAAGTATTAAAAAATTTGTATAAAACAGACATTGGCATAAAACTCACATCGTTTTTTCAAACACTCCTACCCCGATAGAACTGGCGGAGAGGGCGGGATTTGAACCCGCGGTACGGTTTAAGCCGTACAACGCCTTAGCAGGGCGCCACCTTTAGCCACTCGGTCACCTCTCCGCTAAACAAAAAAATTATAACACAATAAATAATATACTTCAAAAAATAAATATGCCAAATCAACAATTGCCCACAAAAAATAGGGTCATATTTCTACTTTAAACCTTTTTATGTAATAGAAGGAAAATACCAAGTTATGAACAAGCATATATTGAAAAAATGAGATACAATATAGGTGTCTAATTTATCAAACACTCAAATTACCACTGTTTAATTCATCAAAACATGAGTTTTTGGCACGATGAACCGTGCACCTTCATTATTTGTTTTAGTTGAAAAAAAATATGGCTTTTTGATATGATACTTCTCTGCGGTTCCGCGATAGCTCAGGAGGTAGAGCAGGTGGCTGTTAACCACCGGGCCGCTGGTTCGAGTCCAGCTCGCGGAGCCAGTTTAATAAGGTGGGGTGGATTATTCCTTTTTTTCAATAATTCCTTAACTTCTTTCTTTGCCTTTTCCAGAAGTTTTTTTTACTCTTTATAAAGTAAAAAGGATTGCCTGACAATACTTGAAATTTGTCATTGTTTTTCTTCAGGTATAATTGGAGCAAGTAAATCTTTAGTATGGGAGATAAAACATTAGTCGTCTATAATTTCGAACCTTTTTAATTTATAAATTTATCTTTTATTATCCCATTTCCTCGCCAGTATCATTGCTTTGTGTAATTTCTCCGCAAATAATTCTTTGGGTGGTAATTAAGTCAAGTATTCTGAAACCTTTATCCTATCTTTTGGTAAGGACAATAATTCAATCTGCTTTTTACCTTTTTCTGTGCAAAGAATTATACCCACAGGTGGATTTTCATCCTTATCCATTTCATATTTCTCTAAATATCTCGGGTATAATTCCATCTGCCCTTTGTATTCTGCCCTGAATTTGTCCAGTTTGGAATCTATCACTACAAAACATCTTAATTTTCTATGATAAAAAACCAAATCCATATATTAATCAGTATATTATCAAGTGTAATTCTTTTTTGTCTTGCCACGAAATAAAAATCTTTACCCAATTCAAGGATAAATTTTTTGAGTGCATTCAATATGCTGCTTTCCAGATACTTCTCAGTATAAGTATCGGCAAGTTCCAAAAAATCGAGAAATACAGGTTTCTAAACACCAATTCGAGAGTCATTATGTCTTCTTGTTTCAATTCTTTTAATTGCGTTTTAATGGTTTTCTTGGGTAGTTTTGATAGAGTAGTTCTTTCATAAAGCATAGTGCTTATTCTGCTCTCAAGTGTTCTTGCACTCCGGTATTCCTTTTAACATAAAGTTGCATAAAACTTGTGTTTCAGTTCATATTCTCATCAAAATAAATGATAGATTTTATATGGGTCCAGGACAACTTAATTGGGTAGGTTTAACACAAGTTTTTCAAGAAATCCCTTACCATAAGAAAATAAAAGAAATCGGAAATAGGTTCAATACATTGTTTATTTTTAGTGCTGGATTGATATTCTTATATTTTTGGTATAAATACAGTCTTATCGTTTAATGTTATTCCGTGTTATATTAATGTTTGTGTATATTTATATACATATAAACATATATTGGTATTAATATATTTATAATTACCTATTTATACATAAATTGCACTGTTTGGAGTTGTGGCAAAACCTTCATGTTTAACTTATTATTTGTTAATTACTTATGGAGTTTAAAAAAAACATCTTGAATTTTGAATTTTTACATGCTATATTTGTCTATAAGTTTTATTCAGTTTAATTAAAGGTTTTGGGTGATGGGGAGTTTTAATATGGTGGAAAAATTTTTTAGGGCAATGATGTTTTGGTATGTTAAGGAGGTCTTTTGAATGGGTTCCAGTAAGGATTGCAAAGATGCAAGTGTTGTTTTTTCGATTTTATGTAATGCATTAGAATTGCAGCAGCAGGCAAGCAATATGGGTTTTGAATGGGTGGAGGTAGAAGGAATTTTAGATAAGATTCGTGAGGAAGTCGGCGAAATAGAAAAAGAGATACAAATACAAAACTATAAAAAAATTAAAAAAGAAATAGGGGATTTGTATCTGGTTTGCTTACATCTATCGCAATATTTGAAAGTAGACCCAATAGAATGTCTTCATATCTCTTGTGAAACTTTTCGGAGGAGATGGGAGAAGGTTCAAACGATGATAACTGTTTTACCGGAAGGTTCAAAGGAGCGGATTGAATATTTAGACCAATTATGGAATCAGGTCAAGTGCGAAGAGGAATCTGATAATTTAATTTTGTGATAAGTAACGAAATAAATTTGGAATAATAAAAAATTTTTTGAAGGAAAGAAATATGTCTTTTCAAACAGAAGATGCTTTATGGATTCAGATATTGGATTGTCTTGAGGAAATGTTGGAACCTCAGGTTTGTGAGAATTGGTTTTCACATGTTTCTTTTAGTGGATATGATGGAAAAAGGCTTACTCTGTCCGTTCCAAATGAGTTTTTCCTTAGCTGGCTTCGAGAACATTATGGAGAGGCTTTAGACACGGCAGTCCGTCAGGTTTTTCAAAAAGAGGTTGCAGTAGATTTTTCTATTCAACCAGATGACAATTTGAAATCGGAAGAGCAAAAAAATATGATGAAATTGTAGAAGAAAGTTCAAGAAGGTAAGGTAGAGAAAAAGGTTAATGTTTCACAAAATAATGTGCGTTTGAATCCGAATTATACTTTTGGAAATTTTGTCGTAGGACATGGAAATGAGTTTGCGTATGCGGCGGCAAAGGCGGTTTCTGAAAGACCGGGAGAAAATTACAATCCGCTATTTATTTATGGGATGACAGGTCTGGGCAAGACACACTTAATGCAGGGCATTGGGAATCAGTTACTGCGTATAGACCCATCGAAAAAGGTAATGTATGTAACCTCAGAGGAATTTACGAATGAATTAATAATGAGTATAACAGAAGGGAGCCAGTCCAGATTTCGAGCAAAATATCGTAAAGTAGATGTTCTCCTAATAGATGATATTCATTTTATTGCAAGAAAAGAAGCGACACAGGTTGAATTTTTTCATACTTTCAATGAGTTATTTGACCAGCACAAGCAGATAGTTATTTCTTCCGATGGGAGTCCCAAAGAGATTCGAGGGATTGGTAGTCGTCTTGTTTCTCGTTTTGAATGGGGGTTAGTAGCAGATGTGCAACCACCCGATTTTGAAACCCGTGTAGCCATATTAAAGAGCAAATTGGTTCAGAAAGGATATGAACTTGACGACGCTATTCTGGAATATATTGCACGGAGCATTACTTCGAATGTGCGTCAGTTGGAAGGAGCATTAACAGGTATAATTGCATTAATGAAGTTAAGGGGAAATGGTAAAATTACATTGGAGCAGGCAGAACAGGTTGTAAAGGATATAGAAGACCGAAGTCAGACACCCAGTATTACGCCAGAAGCAATTCTTCGTGCAGTTGCAGAGGCTTTTGATGTGAGATTGGTTGATTTGAAAGGGAGATGTCGAAAGAAGCAATATGTGTTGCCCAGGCAAATAGGCATGTATTTGTGTCGTTTGCTTATACCTAATATCTCTTTGAGTTATATTGGCGAGTTATTTGGGGGAAAAGACCATACAACGGTGCTTCATTCATGCGAACGAGTAGAACAAGAATTACGCGGGAAAGGTGAAACCTATAAGGTATTTGAAGCGTTACTAAAAAAACTAAAAGGTGAATAAATTCTGGAAATAGTATTATAAAATCTTGAAAAATTGAAATAATATAAGTATTAGAAAATTTATTGACCTAAAACGATGAATTTGATATAATATAAAGCAATTTTTATATTTTAAAACAAATGAAGGTTTATTTTACGAACCGATAATTTTTATAGAAAGGGATAAGACGATGGCGATTTTAGATTTAGTTTTGTATCCAGATGAGCCTTTAACCTCACTTGCGGAACCTTTTGACCATATTACATCAGATGTAATGGATTTAGCCCAGGACATGTTTGAAACGATGATAGCGTATGACGGAGTTGGACTAGCAGGTCCTCAAATAGGACTATTAAAACAGATTGTGGTGGTGCATGAACCAGAGACAAAGCCAATATGCCTTGTGAATCCAACACTTATACTTCAAGGGGAACGAATTGAAGGAGAAGAAGGTTGTTTGAGTTTGCCACAGATTTATGCAGTAGTTCCGAGAGCATCCCGAATAAAGGTCAAGGCTTATAGTCCTCGTGGTAAGAAAATGGAATTTGAGGCTGAAGACTTTTTAGGGCGGATTATTCAGCATGAGTACGACCATTTGCAGGGACTGGTTTTCCTTGACCGTATTGATATAATTACCCGTGAAGAAAAATTTCAAGAATGGTTTGAGATTCGGAAGAAACTTTTATCCGAAATACAACGGGGCTAATACTTACTGTATAGAGAATAATTGACATTTAAAATTCTTATGTCATGCTACTTAATAATAAACTTTTTGAAAATCTTGTTAATGCCTTTCGTAAATTACCCGGTGTAGGGAAGAAAACAGCGGAGCGGTACGCCTTACATCTTTTATCCTCTACAGAAGAAGAGGTTAAAGAATTTGTTGGCACAATTTCTGGGGTTCGTTCACAAATAAAGCGATGTTCAGAATGTCATGATTTTAGTGAGACAGACCCCTGTTCTATTTGTGTTTCTACGGAGCGTGATGGGGGATTGCTCTGCATTGTAGAAAAGCCGTCAGGTGTGATAGCCATTGAGCGTTCAGGAGCATTTCGAGGAAAGTATTATGTATTAAATGGGTTGGTAAGTCCTCTTGATGGTATTGGGCCTGAAGAATTGGGGCTTTCCCATCTGTTTCATAAGGTTGTGACTAAAGGGGTAAAGGAACTTATTATTGCTACAAGCGCTACAAGTGAAGGTGAGGCTACAGCTTTATATATTGCACATCAATTAAAACCATTGGGGATAAAGGTTACACGCATTGCACATGGAGTTCCTATGGGTGCAGGGCTTGAATTAACAGACGATTATACTCTTAGACAGGCACTGGAAGGTAGAAAAGTTTTAGATTAGAGTTTTTCTCCTTTATCTTATCGAAGAAGTGAAGACAATTTAGATTTGAGAAAAGGTTCATAGTTTTTTAATGTCAAATCTCCTATTAACGCACTTTCTGTGCTGTCCCAGGAAAGTTTTCCTTCTAGTGTTATTCCAAATTGACTTTTTAAGTAATCTTGAACCATAGGCAAGCCCATTCCTGAGATAAAAAATTCTAATGGACCCTGCGAGGTGGGGTCTGCTTTTAGTGCTATCTTTAACATGAGTTCGTCTGGATTAGCAGAGGGGTCTATTGTGATATTTAATTGCTTCATTTTTTTTATAATTTCATAAACCATGCCTGCATATTGATTATTCTTTAGTTCCTCTTCCCAGGAGACCCCTTGAGCATTAAGAATACAAGCTGTCCACACTAAAAAATCCCCGCTTGTTGAATCAAGTTGTATTTCACAGAAATGTTTCGTTTCAGGGGATAATTTTTGAATAGGTTTTTTCTCAGAAGTCCAATCTTTTAAGACTCGTTCTTCCACACCATCAGGGATTTTTATTGAGCCTGATAGGGATAAATAACCGCGTGAAATGAATTGCATACCTCCTTCATCCCAATCTATTTGGGGTATTTGTTTCCATGGCTGTTCATCCTGAAGTAATTGATGAATAATAGGACCCAGTCGTTTCTCATTTACGGCAATTGTAAAAGAGACCCGGCTTTTTGCAAACTCAGTTGTTGCCCAGAAGCCTAATTCATAAGGAAGAGCCATCGGAATTGTCGTATGTGGTGCAGGGATAGGTGTTTTTTCTTTAAGTTGTTCCCATGGAATGAGTCTATCTATAACAGGTAAGGCTGGGGGAATACGAAGCACCATCTGGCAACTGGCATTGGGGGGAATCTTCTCCGGAATGGGCATATATGGTGCTCTTGATAAACCATAACTTTTACTCATTTGCCATATAATTACGGTTGTAATAAAAATAAAAACAAGCAAAAATATGAGAATTGAAATCAAGCAACCTTTTTTTAAACGAGAAGTCATTTTTTTATTCCTTATATTATGAATTATATAAATTTGTAATAAATGTATACATTTTACAGAAATCGTAAATCCTAATCCAAGTCCTTTTTATATTAATCCAATGGATTTCCTAGTGCCCTTCTTAATTGAGATTCAAAATCATAAAACTGAATCTTCCACTTTAATTCTACCGATGATACAGATTCATTTATTTCAATTTTTATAGGGGAAGGTAGTTGGTATTGAACCCATTCCTGCAAGGTAGATATCCCTTCTTTTATTCCTTCTATACCTGTTGGTGTAACAGGATAAATGACAAGGATTCCTTCTATTAAATTGTCTTCGATAAGGTCTAAATTTAGATATATCCACGATGAATCTGCAAGTGCTGAATACCATTCCGTTAAGAAAGGATTGTTAAGTGATTTGAAACAACTAGTGAGATTTTCCAGGATAATTGCAGCATTTTGTTCCTTGTTTAGCCAGAGTAGTTCAATCAAGTGTTTGTTTTCTAGAGAGTGTGGTGTAATCTCTTGTATAGAATAATCAGGTTGCATTTTTCCGTAGATAAAACCTTCATCTACCCAGAGGTCTCTTTGAATATTGGAACACTGATGACTTCTCCACTCAATAAAGCAAAATTCTTTTAAGAAATGTGAAGAGTGAAGTTCTTCAATAAATGCAGTGCTATTCCTTTTTTCAAGGATGGTAAGATAAGTTTCAAATCCTGTGCCGGGTAAATAATTGAAAACCAGAGAAAATTCGCGTGGCAGGTTGTGAAACCAATCAAGGCGTATTGGACCCGGTTGGAGTGAAGTAAATCGTGGAACTTGTTTTATCCATCGTGTAGCCGTTGGAGCTAGTTTGCGGATATATTTTTGTATTTTAGAGGGTTGAGTAATGATATATCCTACTGTGGTGTCTTGAGCATATCGAGTGTATGCTGTTGCACGAGAAAACAAAGGTGTAATGAATATCCAGAAAATAAGAAATATAGATAAGAGAAGAAGAAAAATAATAAGTAATATGTGTGGATTTTTTAATTTACAAAATATATCATTCATATTTTGCCCTCATGACTTTTAAGATTGAGATAATTCTTAACTGATTTTTTTGAAATTATAAAAGTTCTTCCTTTCTCTTACCTTATCTTTTATTTTTTCTTTATCTATATGATAAAATGTTTCAATTATTAAATTAAAAAAGCAATTAAAAGATAAGGAATGAACTTATGCGTAGTGATATTTTTAAGGTTGGTTTTGAAAGAGCCCCTCATCGTTCGTTGCTGTGGGCTACTGGTAAGATAAAGGATATTTCGGATTTTAATAAACCCTTTATTGGTGTTTGCAATAGTTTTGTGGAGATTATTCCCGGGCATGTGCATTTGAATGTTCTGGGACAGATAGTAAAGGAGGCGATTGTAACAGCAGGAGGGATTCCGTTTGAGTTTAATGTTATTGGCGTAGACGATGGAATTGCTATGGGACATGAAGGAATGAAATATAGTCTTCCTTCTCGGGAACTTATTGCAGATTCTCTGGAAACTATGGTTAAGGCGCATCCATTCGATGGGTTGGTGTGTATTCCAAATTGCGATAAGATTGTGCCAGGAATGTTGATGGGTGCTGTCCGATGCAATATCCCCACTATTTTTGTATCTGGTGGACCAATGCGTGCAGGCAAATTAAGAGATGGAAGGTCGGCAGATTTAATAAGCCTTTTTGAAGCGGTAGGTGCATATAAGGAAGGAAAGATTACAGACGAAGAACTGGCAGAATTAGAACGATTGGCATGTCCGGGCTGTGGCTCTTGCTCGGGTATGTTTACTGCAAATTCTATGAACTGTTTGTGTGAGGCTATTGGTATAGCATTGCCGGGTAATGGGACATATCTTGCAGAAAGTGAGGAGAGGAAAGAATTGGTTCGTAAAGCAGGTGCTCAAATTATTAAACTTATAGAAGTGGATTTGAAGCCACGCGACATTATTACCCCCGAAGCAATTGATAATGCCTTTGCTCTGGATATGGCGATGGGTGGCTCATCAAATACCGTATTGCATACCCTCGCTATTGCTTATGAGGCAGGTGTTTCCTATCCTCTGGAGCGATTAAATGAGGTTTCTGCCCGTGTACCCAATATTTGCAAGGTATCCCCTTCTTCGCAATATCACATAGAGGAAGTGGGTGCAGCGGGAGGCATTTTCGCAATCCTTGGCGAGTTAGCAAGAAAAGAAGGGCTGTTACATCTAGATTGTAAAACAGTTACCTTAAAAACAGTAGGAGAAAATATTCAAGGATGTCGTTCAAAGAATTTAGAAGTTATACGAACCCTTGAAAACGCATATAGTCCAACAGGTGGATTGGCAGTATTATTTGGAAACCTGGCTCCTAAGGGCGCTGTTGTGAAAGAAGCAGGCGTTGACCCATCAATACTCAGGCACACAGGTCCCGCCGTTATTTTTGAAAGTGAGGAGGAGGCAATGAAAGGCATTCTGGAAGGTCAGGTAAAAGCCGGTGATGTCGTGGTGATTCGTTATGAAGGTCCCCAAGGAGGACCCGGTATGCGTGAAATGTTAGCACCTACTTCTGCAATTATGGGTAGAGGATTGGGAAACTCAGTGAGTTTGATTACAGATGGTCGTTTTTCAGGTGGAACTCGCGGTGCCTGTATCGGACATGTGAGCCCAGAAGCAGCCGCAGGTGGTCCCATTGCATTAGTTCAAAAAGGGGACAGAATAGAGATTGATATCCCTGCACGAAAGCTAAACCTGCTGGTAGATGAGGCAGAATTACAGCGGAGAAGTGCAAAATTGCCACCACCGCCAGACCGTAAACTCACAGGCTGGTTAAAAAGGTATCAAAAATTTGTTACCAGTGCAGATACAGGCGCTGTTTTAGAATATTAATCATAATTTTGGTAATATAAACAGTGGATTTCTGGTCAGGATGGTATGATTTTTTGAAAAGGGGCTTCCCATGGAGCAAAAAGAGAGAGCCCCTTTCTGAGGAAGATTTAAAAAGATTAGAGCCATTTGTTCAGAGGCATAACATTCCTTATGTTATAGAAAGATTAGGAAAGGAGTCCCTTGTTAAAGGAGATAGATTTCGTTTTGCTGTGTTTGGAGATACAAGGGGAGATTATCGGGTTGCACGAGACATTATTCTATCCATTACTGAAAAAAATCCGTCCTTTGTTCTAATGACAGGGGATATTGTTCGACGCGGAAGGGTAGAAGAATATTTAGCACATCACTTGCGTATGGCAGAGTTGATTCAGCCCATTCCTGTTATACCTGTTCCAGGCAATCATGAAGAGGGACCTGACCGACATTACACGGCTTTTCTAAAGATTTATGGGGTAGACCGTTTTTGTTTTGATTTTGGACCTGCCCGATTTGTAGGGTTTAATAACAATTCATTCTGGTCTTTTAATCAAGAACAACTAAATTATTTAAAAGAATCGCTAAGTATGGATAATAATAAATATCGCTTTGTGATTATGCACAAGCCTCCAGAAGACTTGCCCTTATTTGTGAAAACGGAGGAAGGAAGGGGTGTAAGATGGAATACAAAATCGTTTTATGCGCTTATGAAAAAGTGTAAAGTTACCGAGGTTCTTATGGCACATGTCCACGGGTTTGTTTCACAGAATATTGATGGAGTAAGATATACTATAAGTGCGGGTGGTGGTGCAAGGTTAGAAGACCGTTTAGACACTGAGAGTCAGGTTCACCACTACCTTTTATATGAGGTAACGCCTGAACAACTACATTGCGAGAGGTTGGAATGGCAGGACGGACAGTGGAAACAAATTACGCTGTATTAGAGGAGGAGAAGGGAGGGCTGTTTGTTCTTAAAGAAGGGGTAACTGAATATGATATTCAGAATGTATGGTTTCAGACAGGTAGTTTGAATAAAGAGTGGAAAACAGAGGAGGGACATCGACTCAGAATTTTATCCACAGGACACTTAAACGCTTACAGTGGACCTGATTTTAAGGATGCTTTAATAGAGATTAATGGGGTTCCTTTCCGTGGTGATATTGAAATTCATTGGAAAAGTAAGGATTGGTATCAGCATGGGCATCATAAAGATAAACGATATGACCGTGTGTTAATCCATGTAATTATGTCAAAGGATTCAGGCTTTATTGGAGCAATTACTTCAAGTGGACATGCAGTTCCGACACTTATCATTGGTGATTTTTTTGAGGAACAGCAAAATTTGCAAGCAGAACCATCTGTAAGGTCTAAAAATGTAAATTTAAAAATGCCTCAATGCCTTAAACAAATTGAGTATGACTATGAGATGCTTGTGCAAATTCTGGCTCAACAGCGGGTTTTTCAAAGGGTAGAACAAATGCGTTCTCGATTTAGTGAGGTATCTCTGGACGAACTTATTTACGAATTTCTTTTTTATGGTTTAGGGATGGGAACCCGATATGCCGCAATCTACTCAAAATTAGCCCAACAAATCCCTTATTCTCAAGCAACTATCTGGGCAGCAGAAGAGCCCCGACTTTTAGAGGCTGTATATTTAAGTTCTCTGGGCTATTTACAGAAAGGTGTAGAATTGAAAAACCCGTATGCTTTACTTTTAGATGATATAAGAAATCATTTTTTTAACAATAATATATTACCTTGTAATGTTTTTCAAGAAGATGTTATTAATCATATTGTTTCAGTGTACCCAGTGGCAAACCCATCTTTGCGTATGGCTCTAATGGTGGGTATACTCTCGAAGGTAAAAATTTCCCTGTCGGAATTTCTGTTTTCTCTATATGAAAAAAGTCTTTGCAAAGTTCCCGCGTGGGGTTTGTGGGAGAATTTTTTCAATATCTATCATTTCTATTGGTCATACTATAACACCTGGGAGATGAAAAGGAGCAAAGTGCCTCATGCCTTAATAGGCAAGGAAAGGGTTTATTCAGTTTTAGGAAACATCCTTTTTCCCTTCTTTATCTTTTGCATTCAAGAAGGACTGTGGGGGCAAAGAGAGGAGAAAATATGGGAACTCTATTTTCGGCTACCAGGAGAGAATAGTCATTGGTTATTAAAAAAGATGGAGTCGCATGCAGAATTTTTGTTTCCTGATAGGAAACTTAAATTTTTTGAGCAACAGTCTTTAATCCAATTGTATCGGACAGGCTGTTCCATTCACCCACAATGTTTAGATTGTCCCTGGAATAGTATGAAACCTTTCGACAATCAAATGTGACTCTTTTTAGACTGTATATTTGTTAAAATTTTTAAAACTATTCATTGGGATAATCAAAATCTGCTGTCCATTTTATTTTTCTATGTAGTCGTTCTTTTCGTTTTAAGTGGTTGGAATTATGTGGTTCAATTTTTATTGCCTGTTCTGTCCAGTAGAGTGCTTGCTCTAATTGTCTTTGTTGATGTTCATAGAACTTTGCCAACTCGATTCTGGGTATAACTGACTCTTTCTCTTCTTCTGCCCAATGAATAAGAGATTGAACGCGTTCCTCCATTTTTCCCAATTTCTTATAAGCATCAGAAAGCATTTTCCAGCATTCTGTTCTAATGGGAAAGTACTCCGTTTGTTGGAGTAAATCTTCCGCAATATCCGCAGCCTCTGCATATTGTTCACACTTCATCTGAAGTCTTATGAGGGCACAGCGGTCTAATAACTCTTCAAATCCCTGCCCTCTGGGAACCTGAACTCGTTGAGCCAACCATGCCATAAGCCCAGCCAGTGATAAAATGTCCCGGCGATTATGTTCTAATATTCGAGGTATTGGCTGTGTTTTCCCTGTCTGAATATAGTTTAACCAGAGTTGTGGAATTACAGAACCGGGTATATCTCCATACCTTCTTATATGCAAAATATATCGTTCTACTGTGCTTAAAGAGCAATCGCTTAAACGGCGTTTCCAAAATCGCCGTGCCACATGCATTAGGTCGAAATGGAAAAGAGTTTCTCCATTAAAGGGAAGGCGATTCATTAGATAACGGTTTCGCAAAAGAGGAAAATCAAAACATTTGCTATTATATCCAATAAGCATAGATGCTGTTTTTATCCGTTCATCTAACGCTTCTAATAAGGCAGGTTCGTCATCATAATCACGCATAAAAAACTGTTCCAAATGGAAATCGTTTCCAACAAAAAAACCTATACCTACCAGAAAAGCCACAGTCCCGGTTCCGCCAAAGCAAGAGGTCGTTTCTGTATCAATGAACAGTGCCTTATCCAAATCAAATTCAGAGGTTTCGTTCCCGGCAGAAATTAGTCTTGCTTCATGTACAGAAAAATGTAAGGCATCAGAAAGTATCACATCGCCATAAGAAAAAGGGTCAGGATAGGTTTCTGAGAAGTAAAGACATTGAGAGTCTTCATTTCCGATGACGGTCCCGCCTATAAGGTTTTGACGAGGCTCATTATGCATGTTTTCCAACTCAGGATGAATAGAAGAAGTGGATTCTACCTGTGTCCCCAAACGCTCTCGTAATTTCTGAAGCAGAGAGGCTGTCTCCATTGCTGTTTGTGGAGAAGAAGGGCGTGTAGCATTTTCTGTTTGATTCTGCCCATTCTTAGTGGATTCTTCAGCATGGGATAATTCTGACGCTTTTTTTAATCCTAATTTTTCTACTAATTTATTTAGATGAGTATTGTCTTCCATATTTTTATACTTTGTCAGTTTTTATAATAGAACATATCTGCTCTCTGGTTTGGGTTAATATTTTTGCCAATTGTAGTGCATGCTGTTTCCCCTGACTCCCAACCTCAACCGCAGGTCCGACGCAACTTGGGCAACCATTTCTACATGGGCAACTCTCAAGCAGTGAAAGCCCTGCAAGTATGATGTCATAGTGCTGATGGAAAATTTTCTCACTAAAACCTACACCGCCTGGGTATCTTTCATATAGGAAAAGGGTAGGTTTTTGAGACACAGGTGCGCGTAGTAAGGCATGGGCACGAATATCTGATGGGTCGCATAAGACCTGAACAGGCACAACCTGTCTTAATACATTAACCAATGACACCAAAGCATCACTTAAATTCTCCTTGGGAACTTTAGCCTCTTTTATAAGTTCCTCAGAAAGTTCCATCCAGTAGCCTAATGTGTGCATGGTTTGTTCAGGTAAATGAATTTCTCCCCAGCCCACATTTTCATGTGTGCCAAATTTAATTTTTTTGTATACGGTGGGTAACCATGTTACCTTTAATTCTCCCCAGATACGGCTATGGAGAGGCTCTCCCACCTTCTCGCTTATGTTCAATACCCCTAAATCTACCTTTAATTCTGCGTCGGTATAATAATCTGTTTCTACCGAGTGTGCGTAAGCCTTTCTATCTTCTAAATCAAGATGTTCAATAGTATAGGTTTCGCTTTGGTGCATATAAATAGCATTTTCAAAAATTTCAGAGGGTGCAGAAAAATAGTCAACCTCACCGATAACTCGCCCCTGATTTTGTGTATCAAGAATGACTACATTTCCGGGTGCGGCTGTCCGTAGACTAATGTCCTGAGCAGGATAGGATTCTACGCTCCAGTGCCATTGTCCCTTTACTTTATGCAGTATCCGTTGCTCTTGAAGGAACTCTAAAATAGCCTGAGTAGAGTGTTCATCTATACCGAATGATTCGCACTCCGTAAAAGGTAGTTCGAAAGCAGCACATTTTAAGTGGCTGGTAAGAATGTATAGGTTATTGGGGTCCATAGTCGCACTTTCAGCATTTTGTTCAAAGAAATATTCCGGATGATTAATGATATATTGGTCAAGAGGAGAACTGGAAGATACCAGAATAACCAGTGAGGTTCCCTGCCTTCTACCTGCTCTACCTGCCTGTTGCCATGTGCTTGAAATACTTCCAGAATAACCTACCATGATACAGGCGTCCAGCGAACCAATATCAATACCTAATTCCAACGCATTTGTGCTTACGACAGAAAGTATTTCTCCCTTCCTTACCCCTTCTTCGATAGCCCTTCGTTCAGTAGGAAGGTATCCGCCACGATAACCACAGACACGATGTTCACTGATATTCATTCTGCGTGCCATATCTTTGAGATAGGTGGTAACAATTTCAACCTGAAGGCGACTCCGTGCAAAAATAATGGTCTGTACATCCTTTGAAATAAGTTGCGAAGCAATCCGTGTAGCCTCCTTTGTAGAAGATTTACGAATGCCTAATTCTCTATCTATCACGGGTGGATTATAGAACAAGAAGTGTTTTTCACCTCGGGGAGCTCCGTTGCGGTCAATGAGGGTTACAGGTTCACCTATAAGTTTTTCTGCTAATTCTTTTGGGTTGGCAATGGTAGCACTACAACAGATATATTGCGGATTAGAGCCATAGAAGGAAGTGATTCGTTTTAATCTTCGTATAATATTTGCTAAATGACTTCCTAAAACTCCACGATAGTAATGAATCTCATCAATTACGATATACTTTAAGTTTTCAAAAAGATGAATCCAGATAGTATGGTGTGGAAGGATACCTGTATGTAGCATATCCGGATTGGTTACAACAATCTGACCTGCACTACGGATAGCCTGTCTGGCAGTGGTCGGTGTATCCCCATCAAAGGTATAGGTTTTGATACCTAATTGTAAGGTCTCACTCAATTCTTTAATCTCATGCACCTGGTCCTGAGACAGAGCCTTGGTGGGGAATAGATACAGGGCGCGAGAATTGGGATTATCTAATATTGCTTGCAAAACGGGTAGGTTATAGCATAGCGTTTTCCCGGAGGCTGTGGGTGTGACAATACACAAATTCTCACCACGCGAAACTGACTTTATCGCGTCTGCCTGATGTGTATAGAGCCGGTGAATTCCCTGATGAGCCAGTGCCTCTATGAGTCGCTCATCCATGCCTTCTGGGAAATCTTCATATTGAGCAGGTTCTGCAGGAATTACCTTCCATGTAGTTAAATTTTGCTTGAATGAAATATTTCCTTGCAGTTGGTCTATAATCTGTGCAATGTTCATACTTAAAAATACTTCCTTCTTCTCTATTAATTTTAGCAAAATTGAGTAGTTAAAGGTCAGATTAGATAAATGCTATCTTGTGGTTTGCCAATGTTGGAGAACATACCGAATGGCTTCTTCTTTTGTTTTAAGCATTCCATCTAATTGAGCATTCTCAACTTCATTTAAAATTGTCTTAAAAAGCGGTCCGGGTGTAAAACCCAACCCAATCAAATCTCTGCCTCGAAGTAGTGGCTGATATACAGGGACTTCTTGCAAGAATGTATGATAATCATCTCTTATTTTTTCAATCGCGGACAAATCTCCATAACTGGTTTTGATGTCTACCTCTACCAATTCTAATAAGAGGAGAAAGAGCGGATTTTTGAACAGTTTTTTACGGGTGCTTTCCCTCATTTGCGGATATTGAAGCAGAGTCATGTGATTTTTTATCAGCCATTGGACATTATCAATCTCAGTACGGGAGAAACGAAGCCGTTCCATAATGGTTTGTGCCATTTGAGCGCCAATAGATTCATGCTTTGGAAAACGAATTCGGTCTACTGCAAAGGTAATTGTTTGTTTCTTGCCAATATCGTGTAATAGGACTGCCATTGCAAGGGAGACAGAAGGATTTTTTAAGTTTTGCAGGGCAAGAATTGTATGCGTGAACACATCTCCCTCAGGATGATATGTAGGGTCCTGTTCCACTGTCTTCAATTCCGCAACTTCTGGAAGAATCTGAGAGAGTAGACTGACCTTATCCATAATCTCAAATGCCCACTGGGGATTACCCTCTGTTAAAATTTTGACCAGTTCATCACGAATCCGTTCTGCGGACACTTTTTTTATACCCTCATGCAGTTCCTTCATTGCTTTTAATGTTTCTCCTTCAATGGTAAATTTGAAGC
>DAOOVZ010000035.1:0-19574 GCA_035370665.1 Candidatus Hydrogenedens sp. | reverse complement strand
CTTGACGGAAAACCTCTGTTGGGCTCGTTATGTATTGATAATAATCTTCAAATATACGATAATGAACAACAGGAATTAACCCCTTATGAGGAATGGCTATTAGTCCAGCAAATGAAAACGATAGGATATTGGCAATGAGTTTAAGAATTGCTCTTGTCGCTGGTTGTCCTTATCCTGTTCCACAGGGCTCACAGGCATTTATTCGCGAAAACGCTCTTGCACTCCAAAAACGAGGGCATGAGGTTCATATCATTGTATACGGCTATGGAACAGGACCTATAACAGATGACTTTCAGTTTCATCGCTGTCCTGATGTTCCGGGCAATCACCGGACTACTGCTGGTCCTTCATTCAAAAAACTATGGCTTGACCTGCTCATGATAAGAACTGTCCGAAAGGTTTGTAGAGAACACAACATACAGGTCATATTTGCCCACAACTACGAGGGACTTTTTATATCCTTAATGTCCCGTTTCCGTCCCATTATCTATCATGCACATAATGCTATGAGTGACGAACTGCCTTATTATTTTAATTCTGGAAAGAGATTCTTCAAAAATTTAGGTAATTATATTGACAGGCACTTGCCACAAAAAGCAGATTATGTCGTAGCCCCTCACGAACGATTAGGTGCAAACTTACTTATAAAAGGGTGTAAGAAGGAAAAACTTCGTATCATTCCCCCACCTGTTGACCTTACCTCTTTTCCTGTTAGCCGGGTAAATAAAGACAAGATTCCTCCCATTCTATACACAGGGAATCTGGATAAATACCAAAATCTTGACTTTTTGTTTCGCGTTGTTGAACGGGTGAGAACGACTATACCCGAAACAAGACTAATTATAGGCACTTATGAAAAACAGGATATTCAGGGAGCAGAAATTGTTCATATTGGGACCTTTGATTCATTAAAAAAACTTTTTGAAGAGGATTCAATAGTAGTAATACCACGCGTATCCTGGTCAGGCTATCCAATTAAATTGCTGAACGCTATGGCAAGCGGGAAACCTGTCGTATGTTGTGAAAGTTCTGCTTACGGGATAAAACATGGCTTTAATGGAATGATAGTTCCTGATAATAATGAAGAACTGTTTGCCCAATCATTAATTACACTTATGACAACCCCTTCTCTCCGTGAGGAATTAGGCAAGAATGCACATGAATATGTAAAGGCAGAACACAATCCTGAAAAGATAGGTAAAGAATTAGAAGAATTGTGTCTTTCATGTATACCGCAAAGTTAGGCTTCTAATTTTTTATTTTTAACCTGTCGAAACGCAACCCATACCTCCCATATCAACAAAAGGGCAAGAAAAACCAATATACATGCAACCACAACAAGTATATATCTATGACTACGCGCATTTGTTATGATGAATAATATTAGTGCAAACAGGGTAGTAATTAGCATAAAAATCATAGGTATCTGCACAAAGCGATATTTCTTACCTAACCCTTTTGCTACCCATGCCATAATCCCCAACAAGGCAAGCCCTGCAACTAATTGGTTGGAGGCACCAAAGATAGGCCAGATTATTTGCCAGGCAGGAACATCGCCAGTTCGAATAAAAAGCAACATCATAGCACAAACAACACTAATGATTGTTCCAGAAAAGCGGTCTAATTTCATCTTAGTAAGTTCTTGTAATTGATAGCGTGCTAATCGAGTAGATGTATCAAGTGTAGTCAATATAAATGAGTTCACAGCAAGTAGACCTAACGATTTACCCAAACTTGGATTGATATGGAGCAATTGTGCAAATTTTGCAAAACCATCCCCAAAAACATCAAGCGGACCCTCTTTTGCTGGAATAGCACCTACTAACATTATGCAGGCTAAAGCAATAATTGCTACGAAACCTTCCAGCAGCATACCACCATAACCTATAATTTTTGCATCAGGTTCACATCTTATCTGCTTCGAGGTTGTTCCGCTTGCTACCATACAATGAAATCCTGAAACTGCACCACAAGCCACTGTAACAAACAAAACAGGCCATAGAAGAGTATCCCTGTCCGGAGCAAACGACTTAAATGCAGGTAGAGACACCTCGAAAGAACTGCCCCCCAATAAAATCCCCACACTTGCAATTAATACTGCAAAGTAAAGTAAATAAGAAGCAAGGTAATCTCTCGGTTGTAACAAGAGCCATACAGGCAAAACCGATGCAATAAATACATAACCTATCAAAAACCAACGCCATGCTTCCATCGAAAAAAGAAAATTCTCTTGTATAAAATCCATTTTCCCTATCCAGACTGAAATAAGCACAAGCGGAACGATAATAAGTGAACCATATAATAAAGGGATATGGAAACGATATATCACCAGACCAAAAATAATTGCTAACAAAATATATAAACAACCAGAAAATGCTACCGCAGGGTCCTTAGCAAAAGTATCCGCAGACAATTGCAAAAATACAGCGATAACTAATATTAGAGCGAGCCAGGTAAAACAAAGAAAAAGATTTTTGGCTTTTCTACTCACCCACTGGTCAATAACCTCTCCCATAGACAATCCTCTATGTCTTATGGAAGCAACCAATGAACCAAAATCATGAACACCGCCAATGAAAATAGAACCTAATACTACCCATAAATACACAGGCAGCCAGCCAAACCAACCACCAGCAGTAATCGGTCCCACTAGCGGACCTGCCCCTGCTATTGATGCAAAATGATGCCCCAACAAAACAGATGGATGCGCCGGACAGTAATCAATACCATCATATTGTTCTACTGCAGGTGTCTTCCGTTCTTTACTTATATCAAATACCCGAACCAAAAAATTCCCATAAGTAAAAAATGCAATAACAAAAAGCACAAAACCCAAAACCGTCAAAAACAATATCATCTCCTAAACCTCCTAATATTTTTTATATTGTATGAAAATTATATCAAAAATAAAGTTATCCTACTCAAAAATATAGCATAGTCGAAACCTTTGGAAATTAATTCCATTAATACAACGCCTTTTTATTAAAAATTTGGGTAGCTTTTTTTAGATTTGGTGGGTGTTGTCTGTAAAGTTTGGAGAGAAGGGGACACCTGCGGGTATGGAAAGGTCTTTGTCGTAATAGAGGATATTTCCACAACAGAAGGTGTATTTTACTTTTCCGCATAGTTTTATACCGATAAATGGGGAGTTGGAACTTTTTGAATAGAAATAATTTTCAGTAACAAGCCATTCTTCGTCAGGGTCAAAAATAGTAATGTCTGCTGGTGAGCCTGCACCTAAATCGCCTGCGTTTAGTTTTAATATATTTGCTGGATTTTTTGTTAAAAGTTGGATTGCCTTTTCTATGCTTAAGTGTCCGGGCTGGACTAATCCTTTGATAACACAGCCCAGTAGTGTTTCTAATCCAATCACACCGAAAGGAGCCTCCTGAAATGGCATGTTTTTTTCTGTGCGGGTATGAGGTGCGTGGTCGGTTGCAATACAGTCAATTGTGCCATCTTTCAGCCCTTCTATAATGGATTGAACATCCTCTTCTTCTCGCAGAGGCGGGTTCATCTTCATGTTTGGATTGTAACTTTCAATATTGCGGTCTGTTAGCATCCAGTAGTGAGGGCATGTTTCTGCACTGACAGGGATACCCTCGCTTTTTGCATTGCGAATAATTTCAACTCCTCGTTTTGTAGTTACATGCTGTATATGAATCGGCACATTAGCCAATTTTGCAAGACGGATATTTCGTTCAATCCTTGTTTCTTCTGCTTCACGGGGTATGCCGGGTATGCCCAGCATAGTAGAAATGTCTCCCTCATTCATTGCTCCACCTTCACTTAAACTCTTGTCCTCACAATGGGCGAGGTATAGTAAACCTACCATTCCAGAATACTCTAATACATACCGTAGCACTGATGAAGATTCTATATCACTACCGTCATCGGTAATTGCAACTGCACCTGATTCCAACAAGTCAGCCATTTCTGTCAGTTCTTTCCCTTCTCTTCCTTTGGTAGCACATGCTGCGGGATAGATATGTATGCCGTCGAGGTCCTGAGCGCGGCGAACAACAAGTTCTACCATGCCCGCATTGTCAATTGGTGGCATGGTATTAGGCATGGTAACTACGGAGGTTACTCCGCCGTGGGCTGCTGCACGAGCACCTGTGGCAATGGTTTCCTTAGATTCAAAACCGGGCTCGCGAAAATGTGCATGAATATCAACAAACCCTGGCGAAACTACCAGACCCTCTGCATTGATATAAACATCTCCTTCCAAATCGTTTCCCACCGCATATATCATCCCATTCTCAATACCTATATCTGCTTTACCTGACCTGCCTGACTCCGGGTCTATGAGCCAACCTTTTTGTATGACTATTTTCATATTTGCACTCCAATTTTGTTGTATTGACTATTTACTAATAGGTGCATAACTGCCATGCGAACAGCAACTCCATGACTCACTTGTTGCAGGATTAAACTCCGTGGACTGTCTGCAATTTCTGTGGCTAATTCAATATCACGATTGATAGGTCCCGGGTGCATAACAACAGCATGTTTTGGTGCATAACGGATTGTATCCTTATCTATTCGATAAAGCCTTACATACTCACGGATACTTGGGAAAAGACCCTTTGCCTGTCTCTCTAACTGGATACGCAGTGCATAAATAATGTCTGTGTCAATAAGTGCTTCTTTCAGGCGTGTAGTTGTGCAAACACCTAATTGCTCAAAACTTTTAGGTACCAGTGTTTGAGGTCCGCAAAGTGTAACCTGTGCTCCCAACTTCAACAATGCCCAGATATTGCTCCTTGCTACGCGGCTGTGTGCAATATCCCCAATGATAGAGACGCGAACCCCTTCTAAACTTGCTGTGGGGTCCTGTCTATACTCGCGGATAAATTGACGCATTGTAAAAATATCTAATAGCCCTTGTGTCGGATGTTCATGTTCACCATCGCCAGCATTAATAACATGTGAAGGGTGATTATCTGCAAGCAATTTAGGGACACCGGAGAAACGATGTCGCACTACGAGAATGTCTGTTTTCATTGCCTCAATATTATACAGCGTATCGTGAAGTGTCTCTCCCTTTTTCTCACTTGAACTTGAAGCAGATATGGATAATGTATCGGCGCTCAATCGTTTTGCAGCAAGGTCGAATGAGGCGAAAGTGCGGGTGCTTGGCTCATGAAACCAGTGAACAACGACTCGCCCTTGAAGTAATGGAACTTTTTTAATTCCTGTGCTTCGAGACATCACTTCAAGGAAAGGAGGAACCATATCCAGTATAGATAAAATCTCTTCTCTTGATAAGAATTGTAAGCCCAACAAATCTTTATGTTTCCATATTTTCAAGGCAGGATGGTCTGCGGTAAATATCTGTTCTCTGGGTGGGGTTTCTTTCAATGTTATTTCCGGTTTTTTCTCTTGTTCTTCAATAACGACCATATCCTTCCCATCGGTCTCTTTTAGCATTACAGATATCCATAAATTTGAAGGGATGGATTCGACAGTAGGTCTCCATGCACAATAAGAAGGCTGAATAGGAATTTCTCTACCACCGCGGTCAATCAAACATGCCAATAATATTTTTTTAGGTCTTCCATAATACATAATTTCATCCATAGCGGCGCGAATGGTTCTACCTGCGGCAAGGACATCATCTACCAGTATAATCGTTTTCTGATTAATGTCAAATGGGATATGGGTTGTTCCATGAACTTGCACGGCACCTCTACCTATTCGCAAATCATCGCGGAATAAGGTCGTAGATACTGCACCCACAGGCGGCATTACTTTGCAAATCTTAAATATCTCCTGTGCAATTCGTTGTGCTAATGGATAACCCCTACGCAGGATTCCTATAAAAGCCAGTTCCTCTACTTCATTATCATTGAGTATCTGCTGTGCCAATAGATGTATCAAATCTTTCATTATATTTTCGTTAAACAAGATAGTGCCTACATTAATATTAGAGGAATCCGTCACCATAGTTCATGCCTTTTCAGTTCTTCTATTTGAAAATTGTATTTAATAAATTCTATCAGTGCGAGGCTGTAACTTCAAAATAAAAAGGGGAACAAATTTAGTCTTCTGGCTTTTCTCCTGCGGGTGCCATCTTTACTATGCGTGGATAAAATATTGCCAGAGGCACAACAAGGTCTTCCTGTTCCTTCATAACTTTGTTAATATCTTTATATACAAGGGGTATTTCATCTACCCCTGCGGTTATGACTGATACCTTGCGTTCTCTCAATAAATCTTCAACTTTTTTCCAGGAGAGCGTCTTTTTGGCTTGCGAGCGACTCATTAATCTACCTGCACCATGTGCAGCAGAACGCAAGGCAGCCTCATTACCCAATCCCTTTACAATAAAAGCAGGACTTGCCATGGAACCGGGAATAATACCTAATTGCCCCTTTTCTGCTGGTGTTGCTCCTTTACGATGGACAATAACCTCTCTGCCATCATGTTTTTCTTTCCATGCAAAATTGTGATGATTCTCCAAACTCCACAAAATAGGGACACCTAAATTTTTACTTATGTGAACATGTATACATTCATGATTGGCTTGTGCATATTTACCCATCAATTGCATGGCTTCCCAGTATTCATGTCCTGCTGAATCCGTTAAAGATAGCCACGCTAAATGTTGCAAATTACGGGGCAGTTCTTTATGTTTTTGTCTTGCTATTTTACTGTAAAATTCACAAACCAGAGCACCTGTTCCACGACTTCCACTGTGTGTAAGTAAAGCGAAATAAGTGCCTCTGGGCAGAGGTAGTTCATCTGTCGTGATTTCTAAAATTCCAAATTCTACAAAATGATTTCCACTTCCACTCGTGCCCAACTGGTCCCATGCCTTGTCCTTATTCTCCTTTGTTACAGGAGAAATATTCCAATTTAAATCCATAACAGGATGTTGTCTGCGTGGTTTGAAGGTTGACCCTACACCAAATCGTGTTTCTTGTTCAATGGCTTTCTTTAATCGCAATGGTTCTTCATCAATGAGTTTAGGCGGTAATTCAAGTATACTCATTTTTACTCGACATGCAATATCCACTCCAACTGCATAAGGAATGACAGCGTTGTCCGTGGCTAAAACACCGCCAATAGGCAATCCATAACCTACATGAGCATCAGGCATTAGTGCACCTCTAACAGAAATAGGAAGCGAACAGGCATTGTAAATTTGTTGGATAGATTCTGGGTCAATCTCGGTGCCCCAAATTTTAAACGGTGCTTTTGTCTCTGGAAGTTCCTGATAGTCGAAGTGCTTTGTTGGTATACTTTCTCGAACTATTTCTGGGTTTTTCTCATAAAGAAAGCGTGCCAATTCACCCCAAAGCGAATCCTGAACGAAAGCAGCAGGATTACGAATGATTACCCGCAGCATTCGTTTAACTTCCTTTTTTGAAAAGCCTTCTTTCACTGCCTTATTAAATATTTGTAGAGCAACTTCACGAGTCACTGCCGATGTATAGCCTATTTGGATTAATTCCTTTTCCTTCATTGCTTGTAACCACTTAAAGTTCTCATTTTAGTAACGATATAGAAACATTTAAAATATTAAATAAGCATGGATTAATATGAAAAACAACCTTTATATGTTAACATAAGCATTTTCTAAAAGGTTTCGAGAAATTTTTAGTCACTGTAATACACTTTAAAAATCATGAAGACACAAATAGAGACAAAGAAAAATAATTCTTACCATGCAAAAATGTACTTTATCATAAAACTAATTAAAAATTGCTGTCTATAAAGTTTTTTATATTTAAAACTAATAATTTTCCTTTTTTTAATAGGAAATAAGATAATTTAGATTATTCTAAAATCCCTTCGGGTGATAATACACAATCTTTAAGTTGCGTATTAGGAGGAATAGAAACGCCATTAAGAACAACACATTTTTCAAGGGTGCAATTATCTCCAATAATCACATTGTTTCCTATTGTAGACTGTATTAAAGAACAATTTGTTCCTATTTTGCAATTTTCTCCCTGAATGAAAGTCTTTTTTTGTCGTTGTAATTCGAGTATACAGCAAATAATTAGGTCTTTTATATAAGTCAAATTTACATCCCATTCAACAACGGACAATGCCTTAACAGGATATCCAAAATCAATAAGGATTTGAATAGAATCCGTCAGTTCATATTCATCTCTCAATGCAGTTCTTGGTGTTTTATGAATCCCTTCAAATATGCGTTCATCAAACAAATATATTCCACAGCCCTTTAAGTTAGTTTGTGGATATTTTGGTTTTTCTACTACTCTTATGACATGCCAATTTTTCCCTGTATGGACGCTGAAATTTTTCTTTATACTTTCAATATCCTTTTCCTCTTTTGTTGCTAAAACGCATGCACATTGCTCCTTTTCCATTACATCCGACATTTGTTTTAAATTTGGTGCATGAAAGAAAATGTCCCCTAACATTAGAAAAAAAGGTCCTTTGATATAAGGTTCTAACTGTCCTACGGCATGTGCTAATCCCAATCTTTTCTCTTGCTCAACATAAAGAATATGAACGCCATAACTTTCCCCATTACCCAAAGTCTGGATAATCCGATACCCCAAATGACCTATAACAACTATAAACTCGCTGACGCCAATTTGTTTAAGTGCCTCAATCTGATAAACGATGAGTGGCTTGTTGGCAATAGGAACTATGGGTTTTGGATTATGTTCTCCAAATGGACCTAGCCTCGCACCATGACCCGCAGCCAATATTACTCCCTGATACATAAAGGCATTCCTTATAGTAATTGATAATATAACAAAACCAGATAAAATAATGATAAAAGGTGTCTGAAAAATATGTTTCTTATCTTATTATAATAGATAATTACATAAAATAAATATTGTGTCTTTCCTCTTGGCGAACTTTGCGGTTTGTTTTTCTTTTATTCACTTAGTTTATAAATCCGTGGTGAACACCTAACCAGAATGGAAGAAGGAAGAATGTCCCCTCATCTTCAGAGGTTCCGTCCTGCCCTGAACAACTTTTTAAAACAAAGGGGTCATCATCAGGGCGAACATGAGGTAATTCCTGTATTGGTAAGGCATATCCATCTACTCGCCAACCACGGGTTTTATCTGGCGTATCCGGGTCAAAAATCACATCCAATCTATGAGTATTATCCATGCAATAGGAGATTAAATCTAATGGTATACCTTCCAATGTCTCTAATGCATGGTCAAGAGCCGACTTATTTGGTTCTTTGTAACTTATTAATGTCATTCTAACAAGTTCTGGCACATCAGGATATAAATTATCAAACTTATCAGTTGATAAATGTTTTGAAAATTCCTGAGCACAGGAAAGATATAGAAAATTCCAGAACGAATTTTTCATCCTTTTAACATGTTGCCAGGCATGGTCCAATGAAATTCGCCACATTAAAAGTTTTTCAGCGTCATTTTCATAGCGGAATATTCCATACCAACTCATAAGGCATAGATTGTTATCCCAGGGAACTACATAATCAGGAGGAAAATACATTTTCGACTGCATAGCGTTGATATGATAAAAATACTTGTCGCATAACTCATTGAATTTTTCATTGTAGATTTCATCACCCGTGATATGATGTGCCACTCGCAGGAAGGACAGCATCATCATTGAGTTTAATCCGCGTTGTTCCCAGCCTTTTAAACTATGCAAAGCATTGGGACCGAAGAATGCCCATCTTGTAGGTTTTCCATCGTGGTCTACCAGATTATAATCATTGTTTATTAGATGGTCTGTGACGGTCTTTACCACTTCACGAACAGGCTGTCGTTCTTCTTCCGTTTCTGCAACAAGGTCATAATAAATGCCATAAAAAAAGTAATGTCCGGCTAACTCATCAGAACTCGTATCGCACTTCCACATATATTTTCCATCAGAAGAGGTGACAAAACGAGGAGTAATTTGTTTCCATAAGGGGTCAGTCAATTTTCTTTTGAGGTTGTATTCTGCACCCATTAATTCATTTACAGGTTCATGCCAATCTTTTGGTATGATAACCCGTGCAGGCATTCCTATTTCTGTAATATCTACTAATTGTTTGCATGCAAGGAAACTCCGTTTAGCAATTTCCTTTGACTTGGGGTCTTTTGTAGCCGCATAACGGAAAGCCTGTGCTGCACCATACATAGAGGTATACAAGCCATCATTATCAGAAATAGCCGACTCCCAGGTATCTGTATTGAATGGTTCTTTTAATCTGCACCTTGCAATATACCCATCGCGATTATGCCGTGTTTCTACTTGTTGAATAAAGTGGTTTGACTTTTCTTCAAAGGTCATTGGTTTCCTTTCGATAACAGATAGCCCATTAGGGGTAGCAATCCACGCACTTCCGTCAGGTGTAACGGCAATAGAATTGACATAGTCGTCTAACATCCAGCGATGGCTAAAACGATATGCAAATTTTCCCTGTTCATGTCGGATAGCACCTTTTGTGGTTGCAAACCATACCACATCTCCCTTTTCCCCTGGAACGGCAGATAAAAATTTATTCCATGGTAAGCCTTCTTCCCCTGTATATAAAGTCCATGATGTCCCATTAAATTTTCCAACCCCTTCTTTACTCCCAAACCAGAGATTCCCCTGTGAATCATAAGTCAGTGCGTTTACATTACGAGGAGCCCATCTGCAATTTTCATCACCAGGGAGTAGTAATGCCCATTCTGACTTTGAATCAATATATTTATAAATCCCTTCATCTGTGCCAATTACCATATCTCCGTTTTTTCCAACTGCGATAGTGCATATATTTATACCCGGACCTTCTATAGTTTTTGGAGCAGTCAAATCAGATTCATATTTAATTATTTTTGTGTGACAGACCACATATAAATTGGGCAAATCGTTAGAAGAGGTAAAAGCAAGCAAACCTGAAATACCTCCATTTATAGGTATATCAAGCGTCTCCCAATTTTTATTATCCAGACTATATTTAGCAAGTTGCATTTTATCAGCAATGAAAATCGTGTTTCCGACGCAGGCCATATAAGAAGGTTTCCATGATAATATATATGGAATTTGTTCCCACTTACCTGCATTGAAATTTTGTATATCGCCAGAATGGGTCATTATTACAACACCATAATCTGGTGTATAAAAAACATTCTTTATATTGTTTTCAGCCAATCCATCTTTATCTCTAAAAAAAGTCCTTACTTCCTGTATGAATGGTTCAGTTCTTTGCGTAACGGCATAGATATTTGTATCTATTATTAATAATAGAAGAAGGGCAAAAAGTATAAATTGTTTTTTCATTAGTTCTCTCCTTTTTGTGCTCTTACCAGTTTAGTTCTATTTTACTTCTGTTCAAGTCATAAAATTGTATGACAAACGAATGCGGTCCGCTGTCTTTTATACTTTTGATAAAAACAGTGTTTTTCCACTTCCGCAGCATGACTTTCATCTCAAATATTTGGACTTTAGGAGAGAAGTCTTGGTTTTCAAAAGTTTCTATGCCATTAAACCATAACTTAAATCGGTTGGCAGTTTTTATCTGGATAATTACCTCTTCACTATACTCATAATTGAATTCAGCAAAGGCAAAAGCAACGCCATTATCCTGTTCAAGGTGGTGAGGATGTAGTGGGCTGGACAAGGCTTCGTGAAAATCAAGTAGATGATTGTTTTCAACATTGGTGCACCACATTTTCCAGGATATTTCACCATATTTCCCAGGATATACAGTGGTTAAATCAATAGACTTTTCAGTGGGGTAATACTGTTCATCATTTGTTTCATCAACTATTGGAAATTCGCCGATAACAATCCATTTGCGAGATTCCTTACTCTTTTGTTTCCTTATCCATTCAACTACTTGTTGAGGTATAGGTAAGGTCATTCTTGATGGCTCTGCTCTTCGAGCAAAGTAAGTTATCATGTTTGTAAATAAATGAACAGCGATGGAATCCTCAGGTATATTTTCCAAAATTCTTAAATTAGTAAAGACCAGTTTACCGACGCCGTAACGATGAACCAGTATGTCTGTTCCCCAAAAAGGTTGCATATCCTCTGAATGTGGAATGACTAAACAACCACAAATATCCTCATCACCTTTTTGAAGAAATGTTTTTGATGGAATGATGTTTTTATATGGTTGTTTCATTAAGCAACGATTTGGCAGGTTTAAGAATACAGGATGTGGCTTAACATAATGAAAATGTTCCATCTCAATAGGAAAATTTAAATCTATAACTGTAAATTGCGGACAATTAGTAATGATTTCTTTTAATCTATTCCAATCGTTTGGTGGTGAAAAAAGAATTCCGACAGCACCATGACGGACCTGTTCCAACATGGACATAAATTCACTTTCCGGGTAAGCAAACACAGAGTTATATATAGGAGGCACTATATAAATTGGCGGATAAGAAACATGTTTGCCTGTCCATGTCGAACATATCTGAGCAAATTTGTTCTGTGGTTCAATAAATTCTACTGAAATATCAGTTTTTTCGGGTTGAGAAACGACATAGAAATTCTGCATAGTTTCAGAAACAATGCTATTGTTTAACGATAGCCGAGCCACTAAAATATGTTCACCGATACTACTTGACCCGGAAATATCACCTTTCCATAACACAACTGTATCTTTTTTAATTTTGATTTCCTTTTTCTTTTTCCATAACATCTGTTGGGTTGGACTGGAAATATGAAGAGAAAAGGAGACCTTTATCTCCGAATTATCTGATTCGTCATTTATATTTTCTTTTTCATGCGAGACTAACGATACAACAATCATTGCTTCTTCGTTTTGTGTGAGATTTGTCTTTTCTAAGTATACAATTACCCGAAGATCATTATTCATCTGTTTCATTTGTCTTATAATATTTTCAGAATTCTGCAAGATGTCATCACTTTGAAGAAACTTTTCACTCAAAATAGAATGTAAACAGTAGCCAGCAATGTTCGGATTTCGCCGAAGAAAATCCACATGAGATTGTAGATTAGAGATACAAATGCTTTTGATTTGTTCTAAAAAACTTTCCACAGAATTTAGTGATAAGTTCAAATTTCGTTCCATGAAGCCTTCTTTTATCTTTGATAAATACTTTTCTTTTTTATCCTCTATTTTCACCTCTTCTTGATTAATCTGTGTTTCCTTAAAATCGGATTTAACGGCAAAATTAAGTGATTTCTCATCGCCGGCATGTTCTAAGAAGAACTGTGTAGTATCATTAATAGGTATTTGTGGTTTTATCCGTAAATGTTGTGTAGGTAGCAAATCAATATTGTAAGGAATGCAATAATAAGAAGGATGTTTAATAAATGAAGCATGGTGAACTGTAATAAGCCGGCTACGGTCAATTTTGCGAATCTCACGCACAAAGTCTGTAATATTCAAATCATCAGGCAGGTATTCAAATTGTAACCATGCCAGAGAAGGGTTATTTATATGACTTTTTATAAACTCACTTATTTCTTGTTCAACAAGATTTTTATACCTTCTTGGTTCTGTGCCATATCTGAATGAGGGAGTTTCGGCTATCATTAGTCCTAATTCATCACAAATCTGAAGCAACTTTTCTGGGGCAGGTTTTCCATAAGTTAGTATTAAATTAAAATTTGCTTCTCGAACCTTAGAAAAAACATCTCTTAATTTATTTTCAGAAAAAATCGGTGAATTTAAATCCTGTATATGCCAATTAAAATACACCGCTTTTGTAACAAATGGCTTAAAGTTGAATATAAAATGATTTTCACGAGCGCTAAAATCTCTCATTCCAAAACGAATCTTTGTATAGTCTGACTGTCCTTCTGAAAGATATTCAATATGCAGGTCATACAGTTTAGGTGAGTTTAGTGTCCATGTCTCAAAATCACTCAATTTTATAACCAATTTAGGACGGTTGCTTTCCAGTGCTACACCCAAATCAGGTATTGTTGCTTTGACAATCCCTCCTTTGCTATTTACATGGACATTTGCAACAATCCGCTTCCCACGAATATCTGGTTTGACATAAACTCCCTGAATATGCGATTTAGGGACTACCTCAAGGTAAACGCTGTTCCAAATACCCGGATATTGAGTCCACGAGCAATCGTATATATAGGTAGAATTCAAGTCTTCAACTACCGAAATAGGTAATACTTGAATTGTAATTAGATTACTTCCCTGTCTTATATGTTTCTTGATGTGGAATTGAAAAGAGGTAAATGCACCTTCATGCTTACCTACAAAATTTCCATTTAACCAGATAGTGGCTTTGAAATTAATATTTTGAAGGATGAGAAATACTTGTGAATTATCCCAGGAATCCTGAACCTCAAATTCTTTGATAAACCATAAGGCTGAGGTCGAAATTGAAGGGTCAAGAGGTTCAATTAAAGGGATATTAACCCTTGTGCCTTTATCTATTGGCGGATTTTGAAACCAATTAGTTTCTTCACCAATCAGGTCAGGGTCTGGAACTAAAATCCACTCGCCATCTATATTCAATTTTTGTCTGTTCGGGAACATGAAACTTCCTTATTTCCCTCGAACTTGAAATAAACATTTTACTTTTATTTTAGTCCCGAGGTCAAATTATACTATTATTTCACATTGATAACTAAGAACCAAACCATTAGAAGGGATGTTCTGGCAGATGAACACTTTTTTATTTTGTATTTTTTGTTTTGTAAAAGTCGCTTCTATTGATGATATTAAACTACCTGAGATTAAAAATGAGTTTAAACAAATAGCAAGTAAGTTTTCTACTTATGATGTCATACTCCGACCTGATAAAGATGAACCTGAATGGTGGGCAGGGGCACCTTCTGTCGTTCGGGATGGTAATGGCACATTCTGGCTTGCATGTAGAATGCGGACAGCAGAAGGTCCACGCGGTCTTAGAGGATATGAAATAAGAATATTAAAAAGTAATGATGGGATTCATTTTAATACAGTTAAGAAGATTTTAAGGGAGAATGTTCCTGTCCCCGGTTTTGAGCGACCTGCAATTTTGCTTGACCCAAATACAAAGAGGTTCAAACTTTACGCATGTGCCCCTGATGATAACGGAATATGGTCTATTATCAAATTTGCCGATGCAGATAATCCTGAACAATTCCAACCCGATTCTGCCAAAAAAATCATTTCTCCACCGGATAAAAGATATGAACGCGATATTTGTCCCCGTGGATACAAAGACCCAGTTATATTTGTTTATGACAATATTTATCACTGTTATACGATAGGATATATCAGAGAAAATGAATGGATATTCCATTTCACAAGTAAGGATGGTGAAACATGGAATCCTGTGGGTGACATTAATGAGCCGGTCATGGAATTATGTGGCTGGCATAATTTTTTTGTAAGACCTGCTTCTATTCTGCCGATAGGTGTTGGCTTCCTCTTTATATATGAAGGCTCAAATATAAAATGGTATGACCCGGTGTATAATATAGCAACTGGATTAGGCTTTACCTTCGACCTTAATAAGGTTATTGATTTGACTCCGACTGCACCACTTTTAGTCAGTAATACCTCTGGTGAAAAATTTTCTACCTTCCGCTACTCTCACTGGCTCTGGGTGGAAAATCAAATCTGGGTGTATGCCGAAGTGGTTTGTCCCAACAAAACACACGAAATCAGACTTTATAAAATAGATAAATAAAAAAAACACCTCTTTGATTTTACAGGCATTATATTTTAAAATATATGTCTTATTAAAGATGTGGCATAAAATTTCTTAATTTACTCCCCAATAAGAAAGGAACATAGAATTGGAAAAGATTGTAAATTTATGTAAAAGAAGAGGTTTAATTTTTCAGTCCAGTGAAATTTATGGCGGGATTAATGGTTTCTGGGATTACGGTCCCCTTGGGGTAGAATTGAAGAAGAACCTCAAAGATGACTGGTGGTATGTTTTTGTCCAGACAAGGGAGGATATGCTTGGATTGGATGCAAGTATTATTATGCACCCTGAAACATGGGTCGCCAGTGGGCATGTTGCAGAATTTCACGATATGCTGGTAGATTGTAAGGTGTGTAAAAAGCGTTTCCGTGCAGACCAGATAGGCAACCGTTGCCCAGAATGTAATGGTGAACTAACCGAACCGCGTGCATTCAATAGCATGTTAAAAACACGCATAGGGGTTAGCGATGATACCGCAGTGGATACTTATCTCCGTCCAGAAACATGTCAATCTATCTTTGTTGATTTTAAGCAAATATATAGCACAAGCAGAGTAAAAGTTCCGTTCGGTATTGCACAGATGGGAAAAAGTTTCAGGAATGAGGTAAATCCCCGCAATTTTACCTTCCGTAGCAGAGAATTTGAACAAATGGAAATTGAGTTTTTCTGTCGAGAAGAAGAAGAGAAACAATGGTTTGAACGCTGGCAAGGATGGATTTGGCAATGGTATTTAGATATAGGTATCCGTGAAAACAAACTTCGCTGGTTTGAACATCCCAAAGAATCATTGGCTCATTATTCAAAAAGAACAGTAGATATTGAATATGACTTTCCTTTCGGCTGGGGAGAGTTGCAAGGATTAGCCAATCGTGGAAAATATGATTTAACACAGCATTCAAAACATTCAGGTAAGGATTTATCTTATTTTGACCCTGAAAAGAATGAAAGATATATTCCAACAGTGATTGAACCTTCCGCAGGCGTAGACCGTACAGTATTAGCAGTCCTCTGCGACGCTTATGATGAGGAAATAGTAGAAGATGAACTGCGAATTGTCCTTCGTCTACATCCACGATTAGCACCAATTAAAGCAGGCATTTTCCCTCTGGTCAAAAAACATGGACTATCGGAGATAGCCACAGAATTAGAAAAGAAATTGCGGAAAAGATTTATCACTGCTTACGACGATTCTGGCGCTATTGGACGCAGATATAGAAGAATGGACGAAGTGGGAACACCTTTCTGCATTACAGTTGATTTTCAGACCAAAGAAGATGGAACTGTTACCATTCGTGAACGAGACAGTATGACACAAATCCGTCTGGCTATGGATGAAGTCGCCAGTTTTATAGAAAAGAAGATTACGCATGAACGCCCTTAATTCCTATGCTTTTATATGAACCTGTTTGATAAATTTGCAGATAACTATGATGAGGTTCGTAAGGGGAGTGCTCCATACCTTTTCAGCATATTATCCGTTCTAAAACAATCACAAAGCCAGAATATTCTCGATTTGGGTTGTGGTACTGGAAACCTTTTTCAGGAATTATGTCGTTATCAAAAAGGAAACTTTATCGGCTTGGATGTTTCAGAAAAAATGATTCGCAAAGCAAAAGCCAAAAAGATACCTGCTGATTGGATTTGCGCAAGTGCTGAAAATATTCCATTTCAAAACAACTCTTTTGATAGCATTGTAGGTATTTACACTCTACATCTATTCAAAAATATTCCTCAGGTGCTATCTGAATGTAGAAGGGTATTAAACAGAGGCTGGGTTCTCTTCGTTTCTGCTCCATATCATTTTATAGTAAACCACCCATTAAATCAGTTCTTTCCAAGTTTTTCAAAAATGGATTTGTCCCGTTTCCCGACAGAAGAGCAAATAGAAGATATGCTTTTACATGCAGGTTTTAGCAATCTTAAACGGGAATACTATGCGGTTGTGAGAGATTGGTTATCTGAAGAATATATCCAGAAAGTAAAGTCAAAATTCATATCTACACTTCAACTTATTCCTGACGATGAATTTAACGAAGGTATCAAAAAAATGAGAGAAACAACTTCTAACACCTCATCTGGAAAACCTATCCCATGGGAAAGCGTTCTAATTATGGGCTTTGCAGATTAGAGACTTACTACTATCATAGAGCAAATTAACTTTTGTAAAAATACCCAAAAAGTTCCAGTATTTTTTTGCAGCACTATTAGTTCTAAATCAAGAAAGAAGGTAGGGACAAATCACTATAACCCCTACCTTGTAAATATTTTACCTAACTTTTGTAAAGTTTAAAATTTTTACCAAATCTTTTCACGGGGAAATTATAATTATTTATGTTTAATTTTGTCTTTTCATTGCGCTCAGTAAGGAAATAAGCAGACCTATAAATATGTAGTCCACTAAGTATTTTATAAATTTCTCAGAAAACGGTATGTTTTTACCAGCAAAACAACCAAAAATTCCTCCCCCTTCAGAAGCATTCTCATCGTCACCGGATTCCCCAGTTTCATCATATCCTACTTCTCCATCATATCCATACTCACCATCATATTCATAAGACCCTTCATTTGGTGGCGGAACTTGTCCTCCGTCGTTAGAGGGGTTTGCAGGTAATAAGTAAGGATAGGTCTGTCCTTCTATGATTGTCCAAATATTTGTAAAATTCCAGCCTTCGTAAGTTGCCTGATGCTTCATATCCTCAGTCATTTTCCCTATCCCTCCTGCAGATTCTTCACATCCAGAGGTCTGCATATCCCAATAACTATTCCATACTTTGCCTTCATTCTTCCCCACAAGACCACCAACATAAAAAGAACCTGATACACTTCCTACACTATAACTATTTGCAATAGTTCCACGGTAATAATATTGATTTCCTACTAGACCACCAACAGAATAAGAATAAGAAGAACCTGATACACTTCCCTGGTTATAACTATCACTAATGGCTCCATTATTAAATCCCACTAAGCCACCGACATTTTCCTTTCCGATTATAGAACCTTTATTATAACTTCTCGATATTGTGCCATTATAATTATATCCTACCACCCCACCGATATAAGAACTCCCTTTAACATAACAAGAATTGTAACTGTCATATATAGCACCTTCATTATAACCCACCAATCCGCCCACATCAATTCCATTTCCTTCTACAGAACCCGAACAATGACAGTTAAACACCTTAACATAGTTTACTCCTACTAAACTACCGACATAATCCTTACCTTCAATCCAGCATTCTTCTATTCCTAAATTTGTTACCCCTCCTCCTTGACTTATATAGCCAAACAAACCTACATAAGACTGAGAAAGACGGCTGATAAATAAACCATGTATTTTATATCCGTTTCCATTAAACTTGCCAACAAATGGATTATCTTTTGTTCCGATAGGTTTAAATCCTGCGCCTGAATTCCAATTCCTCGTGCTACTTGCATCAATATCCTGCATTAATGAATATTCTGCGTATAATGGGTATCTTTGGTCATTTCCTATCAGTTGCAATTCGTCAATACTTCTTATCGGAATTACAGCTGCATGGATATTTGAGCACATTAATATCATGCTCAACACAAACATAATGGACAAAGAAATGAAAAACCTTTTCATTTTTATACCTCCTATATAGAGTTAGTTGTTATTTTATTTTTACTAACGTTATACCTTTAGATATGCAAAGTAAAATAGAATTTTTGTCCTCTATCCATAATTTTGTCTTATCATATTTTTTAATCTTTATTTTAATGCTACCATATTTATACCATAAATCTCTTAACTTTGCAATCATTGTTTTAAATTGAATGACGAGATTTCTAGAGAAATTATTTTAAACTCTTCATTACTGTCTGATAAAAAATAAAGGAATGGACTATGACTTATGCTATATGAGAGAATCACCATTGAAAACTCCTAAGTAATCTAGGTGTCAGGGGACGATAGGTTGTAGGATGAGGGATTAAAAGAATCCTTGAAGATAG
>DAOOVZ010000034.1:0-19684 GCA_035370665.1 Candidatus Hydrogenedens sp. | reverse complement strand
TATTGGCTTGCTAATGATATTATTGACCCGGAAACAGGTGAAGTAATAGCCGACGCCTCTTCGCAAATAACAACGGCAGTACTAAATTCTCTCCTTCGTTCTCCTATCCGTGAATTTCATGTTTTAAATAGACAGGATGTTTTAAGTGATATAAGTATTGCACAAACACTAAATATGGACCAGGCTCAAACTCAGGAGGATGCACTTCGAGAAATTTATTTACGTATGAGACCTGGAGACCCTGCCAATGATGCTCAATGTCGCAAGCATTTTGAAGGTTTGTTTTTCGACCCGGCTCGTTATGATTTCGCATCGGTGGGAAGATATAAGATTAATCGGAAATTGGGATTGCAGATTTCACAGAAGCAAAGAACATTGACAAAAGAAGATATTATTGAAACCTTAAAATATTTAGTAAGATTACATCGTGGAGAAGGGGTACTGGATGACATTGACCATCTGGGAAATCGGCGTGTAAGAACTGTGGGCGAACAATTAATGAACCAATTTCGTATTGGCTTATCTCGAATGGAAAAGACAGTACGAGAACGGATGAACTATCGTTCAGAAGAACAGGAACTTACTCCTCAAGTGCTTGTAAATCCGAAACCTGTGGGTATGGTATTGAAGGATTTCTTTGGTCGTAGTCAATTGTCTCACTTTATGGACCAGATTAACCCATTGTCAGAACTAACCCATAAAAGGCGTTTGAGTGCCCTGGGTCCGGGTGGTCTGAATAGAGACCGTGCTGGATTTGAAGTCCGTGATGTCCATCCAACGCATTATGGTCGGATTTGCCCTATTGAAACACCTGAAGGTCCAAATATTGGTTTAATGGCTTCAATGGCTACCTATGCGAGAGTGAACGAGTATGGTTTTCTTGAAACTCCGTATCGTAAGGTTGAAAATGGAAAAGTAACAAATGAAATAAAATACCTTACCGCTTATGATGAAGATAACTATAAAATAGCACAAGCAAGTGAGCCTCTGGATAATAGAGGGAAATTCAAAAATCATCTAGTACTATGCAGACATAAAGGCGATTTCCCGTTAGTTTCATCGGAAGAAGTTGATTTTATGGATATCTCACCGAAGCAGATTGTTAGTGCAGCGGCTGCTTTGGTTCCATTTTTAGAGCATGACGATGCTAACCGTGCTCTGATGGGCTCTAACATGCAACGGCAAGCAGTTCCACTGTTAAAATCAGAACAACCTCTGGTAGGAACTGGATTAGAAAAAATTTGTGCCCGATATTCTGGAACAGCAGTTCGAACTGAACGAAGTGGTATTGTAGAATATGCAGATAGCGAACAAGTTCGGATTCGTGTGGACAGTGCTAAAACAGATAATCCTTTCAGGTTAGAAGAAGATGTATATCGCTTAAAAAAATTTACTCGTTCCAATCAAAGCACCTGTATTAATCAAAAGCCTATTGTAAGTGCAGGTGACAAAGTAAATGCAGGAGATATTATTGCAGATGGTCCGGGTATGAGTGATGGTGAAATGGCTCTGGGCAGAAATGTGCTGGTTGCGTTTCTTCCGTGGGAAGGATATAACTTTGAAGATGCTATTATCCTGAGTGAAGAATTGATTAAAGATGATGTGTTTACCTCAATACAAGTAGAAGTTTTTGATATAGAGGCAAGGGATACCAAATTAGGACCTGAAGAAATTACCCCTGATATTCCTAACGAGGGTGAAGAATCTTTAAAAAATCTAGATGAAAATGGGGTTATTCATATTGGCTCTAAGGTAAGACCAGGAGATATTCTTGTAGGCAAAGTAACTCCAAAAGGTGAACAGGAATTGGCTCCAGAAGAGAAGTTATTGATTGCTATTTTCGGTGAGAAGGCAGAAGATGTTCGAAATGCTTCACTATACGCACCACCAGGGACAGAGGGTGTCGTCGTAGATGTAAAAGTTTCCAGCCGTCGTGATAAGGCTATAGATAAGCAAACCAAATCGAGGATTACCCGTGAAGCAGAAAAGATTAAACAAGAGTATGCTGGACGCATAGAAAAGATACGGGAGACCTTCGTTAATTTAGTCCGTGATGATATATTTGGGAAAAGAGTTGTGGAAAATGTGTTCGATTACACGAAAAATAAGTTTGTGCTGGAAAAGGGCAAAGCGATAAAACCTTCCCACTTAAAAGAATTAGATTATTCTATTCTTGCTCGACTTAAAATTGAGGATAAGAAAATTCAAGCGAAATTTACAAGATTGGTTAATCAGGCAGCACTGGAAGAAGCAAAACTTTATGCCTTTCGAGATAAAGAATTAGAACGGTTAAGAGAAGGCGATGAATTACCCCCAGGAGTAAATAAAATTGTTAAGGTTTATATTGCTACAAAACGAAAGATGTCAGTTGGCGATAAGATGGCAGGTCGTCATGGAAATAAAGGGGTTGTGGCGAGAATTGTTCCTATAGAAGATATGCCGTTTCTTCTAGATGGAACACCTATCCAGATAATTTTAAATCCATTAGGTGTTCCTTCTCGAATGAATGTAGGACAAATATTAGAAACTCATTTGGGTTGGGCTCTACAAGTGCTAGGGATGAAAGTATCTTCTCCCGTTTTCAATGGGCCAAGAGAGGAAACCATTGTTGATTATTTGAAAAAAGCCGGTTTGCCCACGAATGGGAAAATTAAACTTCGCGATGGCAAAACAGGCGATGATTTTCATCACGAAACTTGTGTGGGCTATATCTATATGATGAAATTAAATCACATGGTAGATGACAAAATCCATGCACGTGCAATTGGTCCTTATTCTTTGGTTACTCAACAGCCATTAGGGGGGAAAGCCAATTCCGGTGGACAGCGATTTGGAGAAATGGAAGTCTGGGCATTAGAGGCTTATGGCTCTTCATATACACTTCAAGAAATGCTTACAATAAAATCAGATGATATTCAAGGTCGAACCAAGATTTATGATGCTATTGTAAAAGGCGATTATGATGTTGACCCTTCTGTTCCAGAATCGTTTAATGTAATAGTCAGAGAGATGCAAAGTCTCTGCCTGGATATAGTAAAACTTGCAAAAGTAGAAACGGCAATAGATATAGACGAAAAAGAAGAAGAGGAGGATTTATACCTTGGCTAAATATGTTTCCACCACATCTGACAAATTTGATGCCCTTCAAATCCGCATCGCTTCTCCTGAAGAGATTTTGAAATGGTCAAAAGGAGAGGTGAAAAAACCCGAAACCTTAAATTACCGCACTTTTAAGCCCGAAAGAGATGGCTTGTTTTGTGAAAAAATATTTGGTCCAACCAAAGACTGGGAGTGTGGTTGCGGTAAATATAAAAAGGTGAAACATAGAGGAATTGTTTGTGATAAATGCGGTGTAGAAATTACCGAAGCAAAAGTTCGCCGTGAACGGATGGGATGTATCCGTCTGGCTGCACCAGTCGCACATATCTGGTTCTTTAAGAATAATCCCTCTTGCATCGGAAATCTTCTGGATTTACCTATTCGGAGTTTAGAACGGGTTATTTATTATGAGAGCTATATCGTAATTGACCCCACCACAACCAAATTAGAGAAATTACAATTATTAACAGAAGATGAATATGCAGAAGCCATAGAAGAGTTTGGACATGGTTCTTTCAAAGTAAAGATGGGTGCAGAGGCTATAAAAATTTTATTGGAAGAAATAGACCTTGATGCGTTGTCTGCAGAACTCCGTAATAAATTTTCTACTTCCACCTCGGCACAAGCACGAGCAAAGGCAATTAAACGATTGCAGATTGTAGAAGCATTTCGCAAATCCGGGAATCAGCCATCATGGATGATTTTAGATGTTATTCCTGTGCTTTCTCCAGATTTGCGACCCCTCGTTCCACTGGACGGAGGCAGATACGCAACCAGCGATTTAAATGACCTATATCGCCGTGTATTAAATCGTAATAATCGTCTAAAGAAAATTATGGAGATACGTACTCCTGAAATTATTGTTCGCAATGAGAAACGGATGCTTCAGGAAGCAGTAGATGCCCTGTTTGATAACGGTAGGCATGGTAGACCTGTAATGAGCACAAATCAACGACCACTTAAATCATTAAGTGATTTTATTAAGGGCAAACAGGGTAGATTTCGCCAGAATTTGTTAGGGAAACGCGTAGATTATTCGGGTCGTTCTGTAATCGTTGTAGGTCCTGAATTAAAATTATATCAATGCGGTTTGCCTAAACGGATGGCTTTGACCCTGTTTGAACCTTTTGTTATCAATCGGTTAAAAGAAAAAGGGATATCTGCTACAATTAAAAATGCAAAAAAAATGATTCAGCAGGGGAGACCAGAAGTTTGGGATGCCATTGAGGAAGTGATAAAAGACCATCCTGTTCTTCTAAATCGTGCACCGACACTTCACCGTTTGGGAATTCAATCTTTCCAGCCTATATTGATAGAGGGAAATGCTATTCGTGTTCACCCGTTAGTGTGTAGAGCCTACAACGCAGATTTTGATGGAGACCAGATGGCGGTTCATGTGCCATTAACTCCGCCAGCACAATTAGAAGCACATCTTCTAATGATGGGCTCGTCTAATATCTTTTCACCTTCTGATGGTTCTCCTATCGTGACACCCAGTCAGGACATCGTTCTAGGTATTGCCTGGCTTTCACGATGCAGACCCGGTGCCAAAGGAGAATGGAAAGAAGAGTGGCAAACCAAAGATGGAAAGGGTGTCCTTGAGCCAGGCAAGGTTTTTCCAGATAAAGAATCTGTTCTTATGGCTTATCATTTTGGACATGTGGATATACATGCAAGAATTAAGATTTATACAAATGGTAAAATCATAGATACTACTGTGGGTCGAGTTATTCTATGGGATGGATTACTGCCCGAGATTCAATTAGAAGAAGTCAATAGAGACCATGACCAATCCTCTATAGGACAAGTTATTGCAAATTGCTACAAAAAATTTGGGCATAGGAAAACAGTAGAGTTGTTAGACTGCTTGAAAAATATTGGTTTCAAATATGCTACAAAAGCGGGTCTTTCCATTGCAGTTGATGATATGACTGTGCCTCCAGAAAAAGAAAAGATTTTAGTCCGTGCCCGGAAACAAGTTGAGCATATTGAGGAGCAATATCAACATGGTTTATTAACACAAAGGGAGAGGACCAATAAGATTATTGAAGAATGGAAACGGGTAACAGATGAAGTTTCATTAGCAATGTTAAATTCTCTGGAACAGAAAGAGCAGGGTTTTACAGGCTTGTATTTGATGTATACTTCAAAAGCCCGTGGAAGTAAAGACCAGATTCGGCAATTAGCAGGTATGCGAGGTGTAATGGCAAAACCTTCTGGCGATGTTATTGAAACACCAATAACCTCAAATTTCAGAGAAGGGCTTAGTGTATTGGAATATTTCATTTCTGCACATGGAGCCCGCAAAGGACTGGCAGATACTGCATTAAAGACAGCCGATGCTGGCTATCTTACACGCCGTCTTGTAGATGTATCCCAAGATGTAACTATTGAGGAATATGATTGTGGAACACTAAATGGCGTATATGTAGAACCATTGATGTCCGGTCCAGATATAATTGCCCCATTAGAAGAACGAATCGTAGGTAGATATGCATTAGACGATATTGTAATACCCGGTCAGCATGAACCCATTGTCCTTGCAAATGGGGAAATTACCGAAGAAAAAGCAAAGATTGTTTCAGAATCCGGCTTGCCAGGTGTTCGAGTCCGCTCAGTTCTTACATGTCAGGCAAAAAGAGGTGTATGTGCTTTATGCTATGGCCGTAACCTTGCAACAGGACGATTGGTAGAATTAGGAGAAGCCGTGGGTATTATTGCCGCTCAAGCCATTGGAGAACCAGGAACACAATTGACCATGCGCACTTTCCATATAGGTGGGGCAGCAAGTTTACAATTGGAAAATCCAGAGGTTCGCATGCCTGAAAATGGAACAATAGTTTTTAATAATATCCGAACGGATGTAAATAGGAACGGTGAGACAGTTATCGTCAATCGCGGAGGAGAAATTCGTATCCTTAATGATGAAGGAAAAGAAGTTATTCGATTCGCACCAGCAACTGGTTCTGTTCTCTTTTGTAAAGATGGGCAAAAATTGAGAAAGGGGAATTTACTTTATAAATGGGACCCATATAACCAAACAATTGTTGCAGAGCGTTCAGGTAAAGTGAAATTGGAAGGTGTTGTGGAAGGTGTTACCATGCAAGTCGAAATTAATCCTGAAACTCGATTGGAAGAAAGAATTATCACAGAACATAAACAAGATATGCATCCCCAGATTCTTATCTACGGTGAACATAATGAAGTATTAGCATTTGCACCTTTACCCCCTGAGACACATCTACTTGTCCGCGAAGGTGATAAAGTCGAGGCAGGTGATATTCTTGCAAAAACACCACGCAAACTCGGGAAAACACGAGATATTGTAGGCGGTCTACCACGAGTTGCAGAATTATTTGAAGCACGTGTCCCTAAAAATCCAGCAATCATCAGTCATATTGACGGTATCGTTGAAATTGGTGGAACAATTAAAGGAATGCGTAAAGTAAAGGTCATTCCAAAAATTGGTAAAGAGCGTGAATATACAATTCCACCGGGCAAACATCTTTTTGTTCAGCAGGGCGACCGCGTATATGCGGGACAACAACTTACTGATGGACCTATAATTCTTGAAGACATTCTAGAAATCAAGGGCGAAGAAGCAGTTCGAAAATATATCCTTGATGAAATTCAGAGAGTGTATCGGGCTCAGGGTGTAAGAACAAACGATAAACATGTAGAAATTATTATTCGTCAAATGCTTCGTAAAATTCGTATCAAAGAAAATACAGGGGATACACCATTTGTTGCACATGAGATTGTTGACCGTTCTAAATTTGCAGAGGTTAATGAAAAGGTTCTAAGTAGCGGTAATAAGCCCGCAGAAGCCGAACCTGTGCTTCAGGGAATTAGTAAAGCAGCATTAAGCACAGAAAGTTTCATTGCCGCTGCTTCCTTCCAGCATACTACACGTGTATTAACCGACGCCGCCATTCGTGGAAAACGGGATTATCTGCGTGGGCTTAAAGAAAATGTGATTATTGGTCGTCTTATCCCTGCTGGGACCGGAAGTAGATTCTACCAGAAATCTGAACCTAAACTATTCGACATTTCCGAAAAAGAATTAGAAGAACATTTAGATATTAAGATGGAAGAAAAAGAAGATATTGCTTCTGGTGAAAAATAGATACTTTAAATAAGAAAATTACTTATTAAAAATTAGGATTAAAATAATATAAATTGTATAATACTATGGAGAAGATAAATTGAATATTTATCTTCTCTATTTTTATAATTTATGACTATAAATAAAAGGGTATTAATATGAAGCATGTTAAACCTATTTCAGGCACTGTAAAAGATTTGGATTGGGGACTGGATTCTGGTACGAGTGGAATTATAATTCTTATTCAGGCAGTCGTTAGTTTGCTTAATGCTATTGGTTTGCTAAAAGGCACAACCGAATCTACAAATAATACTGGTGATACAACAAACGAGACAACAGAGTAAATTGATATTTAACTAAACTTACTAATGAACGAGGAATTTTTATGTTAGGTTTTCCTGTTATTTCAATAATATTAACTATTCTATCCGGTGTCCTTTTTGATGGTGTGGTGGCTACGGTTGATGATGAAGTAATCCTGATGAGTGACCTTCGCGAAGAAATAGCACCATTCCTGGCTGATTTAAAATCACAAGGGGCATCTCCCGAACAAATCCAGCAAGAAATGGAACAAGCCTTTCAGAAATCATTAGACCGTTACATCGAGAGATTGTTACTATACCGTAAAGCGATAAATGAAGGCTTAAATGTAGATGAAAAGGAAATTGATGACCGAATTAATAAAATAAAAAAACGGTATGGTTCTCTCGAAGAATTTAATAGAATATTAGAAGAGAGTGGGGAAGCAATGAGTGAATTTCGGGAACGTGTCAAACAACAAATAATAGCATTATCTTATGCAATGAAGAAGCGAAAAGAATTTGAATCAGAAATTACAATATCCGAACCGGACATCGCAAAATATTATAATGAGCATATTGAAGAATTCCAGAATCCACAACGAGTCAAAGTCCGTAGAATTTTTCTGTCTGCCTCAAAAGATTCAAATGAACGGGCAAAAGTAAGAGAACGAATTATGGAAATCTACGACAGACTTAAGCAAGGTGCAGATTTTAATTCCATTGCTGAAAATGAATCACAGGGACCAGAAGCAGACAAGAGTGGTCTTATCGGCTGGGTATCTAAGGGAGACCTTGTTCCAGAATTGGAACAAATGATTGAAAAAATGAATGTGGGTGATATCAGTCAACCTATCGAAACAGAATGGGGTTTTCATATATTAAAAATAGAGGAGAAACAAGAGAGTGGTAATATCCCGTATGAATCAGCCCGTGTTATGATAGAGCCAAAATTGAAGGAACAGTATGTAAACGAGCGTTACCAAAAATGGATAGACGAACTTAAAAAAGGTGCCCGTATCCGCATATTCCTATAATATCCAGCCTATAAACAATTCATGCCCCAGAGTTCATAGCATTATTATTCCAATCACTGGATTATCCCCTTATTTTTTTTCTCTAATAATTCTAAAATAATTGTTTAATAACTTGACAAATACTAGTTTTTTTGCAATCATTATAGAAACAAAAAATATTATTGGAGAGAATAATTGTGAATAAAATTTCTACCCAATTAATCATCTCTATTTTGATAAGTATATTCTCAATATCTCTTCTATTTCCTGCCTATCCAATAGACAGAGATTTCATTCAGAAAGTCAAAGAGACAGAAATGTCTGCATATACAGATGTGAATAACAATAGGATGACAGATGCCCTTCAAAAAATAATAGAACTATTCCGAACTGTTCCTGAGAATGATATAGAAAGTGCCGATGCACTATTAGAACCCATTCACTTATACAGTTTTATTATTAATGAATTTTATAGCCCCGAATATATCTATAAAGAGAAGTTAATACAGCAAGACCAGTGTCCTTCTGACAAATTATTAATGGCAGTCGCAAATTTAAGTAATCCAAAAACAATGAGAGATAAGATACTACCTACTTTGATATTGTTAGATGGATTGATAAATAGAAATAACAACTTGTCTATAAAATTTTTAGCAGAGTTTATGAGAGTATGTGTTTTGACTTCAGGAGGACTTCCAACTTATAGATATACATTAAGAAGTGGTAAAACATTTTTACTCACAATAAAAGAACAATCTGTTGATTCATTTTTTGAAAAATATCCTAATTCATTAGCCACACAGTTTATTCTGCAAGATTTGCTAAGCAGAAGCATTGAAAAGGTAGCATCAAATTTTAATACAGATGATGATGCAGCAAATTTTGTGCAAACATATCTGGAAAGTCCAGAAAGGCTATACTTACTTTCAACTTTTAACGAAATCGGTGTGTCTACGGAGAAACTTGATATGCTTCCTGGCTTCACAAAAGCGAAGGATGTCTTGCCTTCCTTAAATTTATTTGATGTTAACGAGCAGGTTATTCGCAAATGGGCAGAAATACTACAAGACGAGCAGGATATAAATGCACGCTATACCCTTATCACATTCTTAAAATGCAGTAATGCTATGAACAAGGAATGTAAGGAAATTGTAAAAACAGCACTCCTATCTGCAAGCAGAAAAGAAGGTCTAACCAGAGATGTGTTATATGCAAAGTTTACGCTATTAGACCTTGCAATGAAGTGTTATTGGATAAAAGAAGCGGAAGAAAGCCTCATGGATATTTCTCAATTAGAGATATTGCCGCCCATGCCCGGAATTAATAGTGTATATACTCAACAAAAAATATTGATAAACATAGGTATAAGTTTCTTCACCAGACAAGGCTATTATGAAACAGCAAAAAATGTTTTAAATGTCCAGTTAAACAAATATCAGGGTAGTTGTTTTGAAGTGGGAATTAGAAATAAATTAATAGAATTAGAAAGACTATTATCAAAAAGTCCTTCCCAAACTAACAAATAAATAAGAGATGACCAATACTGTTATATAGTAGAAAAGGAGATAGAGATATGAGGAGATGTGAATATAAAGTGAAGGGCTTAATGATAATGTTTGCCATTGTGTTTATAGCGATTCTGTTATTTCCGATAAGTGCTATTGCCAGAAAGTATATGATTGAAAAAGGGGATTGGAAAAAGATATATCAATTAGTTTCAGAAAACAGATTGCCTCTACTTTCAAAGGAAGAAGAGGAAAAGGTTATCCAGGAAGTAGATAAGATATTGAATGAGAAGAAATCAATTTATTTGGCGGGTCTTTATTTAGTAAAAAGGGTAGGCAGTTATGAAGGGGGATATATTGTATATGGGAATCAGCGAATAAAGGAGAAGTTAGTAGAGTTAATGAAGATGCGAATTCAATGTGATTTGAAAGATTTGATAACAGAAAAAAATAAATATATAGAAAATGTGTTAAAAAAATGTAAAGAGGGAGATAGGAAAGAAAGGAAAGCATATTTAAGAGAAGAATCAAAGATATGGAGACTGGAGAAACAATTAGCGGAATTAATAGAAAAGGATGGAGATAAGTGTCCCAAGTGTTATGTTCAGGATGAGGAAGCAAAAAAAGCCCTTAGTATGAGTTATGACGATGAAATGTTACCTGGCGGTTATAGTTGGGATATAGCAGCATTTTATTCGGTAGCATTGTCAACATTGCCAAAAGATATATATGAATATCTTTGGGCAGGAATGGCTGGAATATATTTAGTCGGTGATATAAATTATTTATGGCAAAGTAAGATGTTTGATATTCTTTTTGCTACGGTTTATGCTGAGCAATTGTTAGAAGACTTTGAAAAAGGGCGATATGAGGGAGCAGTAATTTTTGTAAATGAATGGAGAGGTATTAGATTGACCGATGTGTGTAATATTGTTAGTGTAATGAAAGATATGAACCCGGAGTTTTTTGAGGAGGAAAAAGTAAGGATAAAGAAGATATTTAACACATTATCAATGAGCACGATAAATAATTGCTCTGTTCAGAGAGAGAAGATGTTAAAGGAGATGCCTACAGAAGGAGATGAGAAAATAAAAGACCAATGGATGTCTATATCGAGCACATATACATACGAGATATATACTCGGAATGATATCTTAGAAATTTACGAACAAATAGGAGAGAAGGAGGATATAGAGAACATAAAGAAGTTGGCAGAGAATATACCATTAGACTATCCTGTGCGGGAGACACATAAGGAATATGACGAGAAAAATAAAAATGAATACCTTCAACGAGTAAAAGAATTTCAGGAGCGAGTGAATGCCTTGATAGAAAAATTATCTATGTAGTTATAATCGTTATCAGATTGAATGTTTAGTGTTATTAAAAGTTTATGTTTTTATTCATTATATTTTTAGGAGTATTTAATACCATTTAGATTGAATCCAAAATAGTTCTTTTATACATCTGAAAATATTTTTTATGTCTCATTATAATCAGCAGAGGTTCAAAACTATTACCAAACTTTAATTTAATATTAATGAATGTTTATATTAAAACCAGTTTTTTCCTTTTTTTGATTTCTACTCAAAATAACAAGGGATTTATACAGAAGTTTTTATGTTGAGACGAGCATTAAAGATGACTTTTTGGGTTTGGTATGACTATATGGGTATTTGGTTCATTTTGAACCTGTGTGCATTTACGCCAATTCTTTTGTCTGTGCCTTTTATATATAATTCCAATTTAACATTTATTTTAAAATTACTTTTTCTATCTATATTTTGTTTCTATATCTTTTTTACAAATGTTTTTATTTCATCAATAACTGCAAGTATTCTGGAACACAGATATGAGTTAAAAAACACAATACTTCAAGCAATTAGAATAGCACTCAGCAAATCATTACCAATGGGGTTTATATATTTCCTTATATTTGGAGTATTTTTTGTAAATATATATTTTTATAGCAGGTATAATTTTTTTAATTTGACCTGGATAAATTATTTTTTAATAGGTCTATTTGTTTGGCTTATTCTTTTTACATTCATTTCTTTGATGTGGACTATTCCCTCATTAATTTACAAAAAGATGAAGGTTTTAAGATATATTCCGTGGGGATATATGCTTTTTTTCGCAAATCCATATTTTAGTTTTCTTGCCTTTTTCTGGTATACTATCTTCTATGTATTCAATGCTTTTCCAATATATCTTTTCTTTGTAGGCATGGTTATACCACCTATATTTGTAACCTGTGCTTACGAGATTTTATCCCGAAAATATGAAGCGATTCAGAAACAACAAATTGATTTGCCTGATTATCAAATTTTTAGGGATTACGAGGATGAGTATCTTAATCGAGGTTGGAAGCAGTTTTTCAAACCATGGAAGTTGTAATTTAACTATATAATCTAACCAAATAAAATACTATAACCAAACAGGAAAGGGAGAAATTATGACAAGGATTACAGCAATTCAAGCACGCGAAATATTAGATTCACGCGGAAATCCGACAGTTGAGGTAGATGTTTATTTAGCGTCGGGTGCAGTGGGTAGAGCCGCTGTTCCGTCTGGAGCCTCTACTGGTGAAAATGAAGCCGTTGAACTTCGTGATGGCGATAAGAAACGGTATTTGGGGAAAGGCGTAATGAAGGCTGTTACAAATATTAATGAAGTGATTGCTGAAGAAATCTTTGGGATGGATGCGTTGGAACAACGAGAAATAGACAGGAAACTTTGTGAATTAGATGGCACTTCAAATAAAGGCAAATTGGGAGCGAATGCTATACTGGGTGTGTCTCTTGCAGTAGCAAAAGCGGCGGCTGAAACACTTGAACTGCCACTTTATCGTTATGTAGGTGGTGTAAATGCGCATGTGTTGCCTGTCCCTATGATGAATATTTTGAACGGTGGAAAGCATGCTGATAATAATGTTGACCTACAAGAATTTATGATTGTTCCTGCCGGTGCTTGCTGTTTTCGTGAGGCTTTACGCATGGGTGCAGAGGTATTCCATGCTCTTAGAAAGGTATTACATAGCCAAGGATTAAATACAGCCGTTGGTGATGAAGGCGGTTTTGCTCCTGACCTTAAATCCAACAAAGAAGCAATTGAAGTTATTTTGAAGGCTATCAAAGAAGCAGGTTATAAGGCGGAGAAGGATGTATGGATTGCTTTAGACCCAGCAGCAAGTTCCTTCTATAGCAAAGGCAAGTATATTTTGCAGTCTGAAGAGATTAAAGAAAAGTCTACTGATGATATGATTAATTTCTGGGTTGATTGGGCAAATCGTTACCCGATTATCAGCATAGAAGACGGTTTAGATGAAAACGATTGGGCAGGTTGGAAAGAACTTACAAATAAACTAGGCAAGAAAATCCAACTTGTTGGAGACGATATTTTTGTAACAAATCCGAAATTTTTATCTCGTGGAATTAAAGAGGGTGTTGGCAATTCTATTCTGATTAAATTAAATCAGATAGGAACATTAACAGAGACGCTTGATACCTGTCAGATGGCACATCGTGCTGGTTATACGACCGTTATTTCTCATAGGAGCGGTGAGACAGAAGACGCAACTATTGCTGATGTGGCGGTAGCAATAAATGCAGGTCAAATTAAAACAGGTTCTGCTTCACGAAGCGACCGAATTGCTAAATACAATCAATTGCTTCGTATAGAAGAAGAACTGGAAAATGAAGCAGAATTTTTAGGAATAAAGGCATTTGCTCATTTAAGTCGTTAGAAATAGATTCAACTTTATATACGATTTATATGCTAATAGTGTATAATAGAGTGATATAATATTATAGGAGTATATGTAAAGATTAATGCGACATGTTAAGCAAATATTAAAGTTCCTGCTCGTTTTAATAGTAGCATGTGGCTTTGCTTATGGATATTTTGTGCATAGGGATATTTCTAACCGGTATAAAGAAGTTAAAAAAGTAGAGATTGAATTTCAACAATTTATTCAACAGATTCGTGATATGATTGCACAAAAGAAGCAGTTAGAACAAGAGATAGAGCAATTAAAAGCAGACCAGTTAAAGCAAGAAGAAGCAGTCCGTAGAAATAAAGGCTGGGTTTACCCTGGTGAAAAAGTATTAAGATTAGAAGAACAAAAATAGGTGGCACAGACATTTTTGTTTGTGTTTCCCAATGAAAATGATTTGAAATAAAAGAACACTGATATAGGAGGTTCAAGTCAACTAAATAAGTATGAGTAAGATAAGATTGAAGAAGGAAACAGCATCAACTTATGAGATAGTCGTTCAAAATCATGATGAATTGATAAAATTATTAGGGGTAAATGGTGAGATACGCAAGCGGGTATGCGACCAGACTCGCGTTCAAATTATTGACCGTGGTGAAAAGGTTCTGCTTATAGGAGAGAATGAAGAAACACGCAAAGTGAGTGATATTCTTAACCATTTACTTTTTGCAGTTCGCAAAGGTTATACACCTACCCCTGCCGATTTTGACCTTGCATTGGAAGAATCCCCTGAAATAGGGACTCCGCCAATTGATGAAGAAACCTCAGAATTATATATTCCATCTGTAACTACTACTACTATGTTACGTCCTGAGATTAAAGTCCAGCCGCGTTCTGAGGGACAGATGGAATATATAGAAACTATTCGACATTGTGAAATGACTTTCGTTATAGGACCTGCAGGAACGGGTAAAACTTACCTTGCAATGGCAGCAGCAGTATCAGCATTACTAAATAAGCAGGTCCGTAGATTGGTATTAACCCGCCCGGCCGTAGAAGCAGGTGAAAATTTAGGCTATTTACCCGGCGCTATTGAAGAGAAAGTTCATCCTTATTTACGACCGCTCTATGACGCGCTATATTCAATGGTAGATTATGAAAGGATTCAGAGGTGGATAGAACAGGAACGGATAGAAGTTGCACCTCTGGCTTTTATGAGAGGTCGTTCGCTTGACCATGCTTTTGTAATATTAGATGAAGCGCAAAATACAACCAGTGACCAGATGCTTATGTTTTTGACGCGTTTAGGTGAAGGCTCGCGGGCTATTATTACTGGTGATATAACACAGATTGATTTGCCCAAAGGGAAAATATCGGGACTAGTGGAAAGTCGGCGGATTCTTGAAGGGATTCCTGGGATTGGAATTGTCCATTTGACCAAGCGTGATGTTGTTCGTCATCCCTTAGTTCAAAGAATCATAGACGCTTATGAATCACATCGGCGACATACTCAAAATTCAGAAAATCCACAGTCCGATGAAAAAACGGAGTGAAGCATAGACATGAGTGAACACTCAGGAGCCCAGCAGAAATCTGGGTTCCAATCTTCTAAAACTGCCGCAGATAAGATGCAGACAAGTAAGCAACTCCTCATAGCACGAGTTGTTATTTCAGGTATTGTTGCTGCTGTTCTGTCTGCTTTTCTGGTTACCTTGAATATACCTAAGGAAACATTAACTCCGGAAGAGGTTAACCGAGAGATTGTTGCAAAACAGGAACTTCGTGCAAATTTTAGTTTTCAAACCGAAGATATAAAATCTACGCAGGAAGCCAAAAATCAAGCGAGAGCAAAAATTCCTCCACATTATCGGGTAGACCAAGAAAAGGTGCAGAGACAGATACAGATTCTTCGAAATAGATTATCAAAATTCCAAGAAATTAGAACAAAAATTTTAAATAATTATATTCAAGAAACAAAAGATAAAGGATTATCTGACAGTGCACAAGTCCTGTCCTATGTTCAAAGAGAATTTAATAAATCTTATTCATCAATCCAATGGAACGAAAAGGTTGATGCAGCAAAGTTAGTTCTTTGGGTTTTGGCAGATGTGAATTTGCCGAATCAGAATGTGATAAATCCTCTCCAATATGAAGCCAATCCTGTTCCAACTAATGAAGGTATTTTATCTCCATTGATGAACACTACATCTTCCTTTTATCAAGAGATGGAAAAAGTTACTGAGGAGAGTTTATCTTATGTGTTGAATGAGGGAATTTTGTCGAATAAAGAACAAGAGCCTTCAGGTGTAAAGATAGTGGTGATAAAAGGCACATCTGGCTCTGATCAGAAAACAACACAAGAGTTGAATCTGAGTGAGGTCCCTGATGTAAAGAAAGCCATAGAGGAGAAATTGAAACCTCGCATTCAGGAAGAATCAAAAAAAATAGCAAAACAATATGATACTTCTTTTGATTGGATTAAGATATATGATGCTATATTTGAGATAACAAGTGACTTGGTAATAGATACTTTACATTACGACCCTGTTACCACAGAAATTGTTCGTGAACGAGCCGCAGAATTAGTTAATCCTGTTATGAAAGAAATTACAGCAGGAGAGATTATTCAGGAGCGAGGTAAACGGTGGACATTAGAATCTCGTTCTGATGCAAAAACTTATCTACAACTTCTTGAACAAAGTCAGGGGAAAATAAACAGATGGATTTTTTCATTTGTTGCCCATTTGATTATCGCGCTTCTTGCTTTTGCAGGTCTTTATCGAGCCATCTATATCTGGGAACATAAGGGGGAGCCCTCCATAGAAACAATATGGTATCTTGCCTTACTCCTTATTTTGGGGATTCTACTTCTCGGAAGAGGAATGCAATATTTTGATAGCACAGGATTTTCAGTGCCGATAGCAATTGTAGGTATATTGTTTGCAATTTTAGTGCAAATGAAATTGGCAGCGTTTCTTTCATGTATTACATGTATATTGTTATCAATTTTATTTCACTACGACTGGCGTTTACTTGTTTTTGATATTGCAATGACGATGGGGGCTGTGTTTACAATATATCGTGTCCGAAAAAGGAGGGATATTACATCTGCTTCATTCAGTGGAATTGTCATTGGTTTTCTAGTGCTTTTGGCTCTTACCCTGACTATGGATACTTTTGTTGGCGAGACGGTAGTTCGCAGAATCTTTCTACTGGCTGTTAATGGGAGTTTGTGTATTTTAGTGGTTCCCGGAATACTTCCTTTTCTTGAACGGTTGTTTGGAATTGTAACTGATTTTCAACTTCTGGAATATTCAGATTTGAATAATGAGATACTTAGAAAACTGGCTGTTAACGCACCTGCAACCTATTCGCATAGTCTTATTCTCGGACAATTAGCAGAATCTGCTGCGGATGCTATTGAAGCCAATGGGCTTCTTGCACGAGTTTGTGCCTATTACCATGATATTGGAAAAATAAATCATTCTGAATATTTTTATGAAAACCAGAACGGAAATAATATACATGATAATCTTTCACCTAGAAATAGTGTTCGTATCATTCTTTCGCATGTTCTGGAAGGAATTAAATTGGCGCAGGAATATAAACTGCCAAAACCAGTTATTGATGCCATTGCCCAACATCACGGCACTTTTCGTGTCGGCTATTTTTACCAATTAGCATTGGCACAACAAAAATTTGGAGATGTTGATGAACAAGATTATCGTTATCCGGGACCAAAACCTCGAAAACCGGAATATGCCGTGCTTATGATTTGTGATGCTTCAGAATCCGCTGTGCGTTCCATTAAAAATTCCAATCCAGAACGGATTCGACAGATGGTTGACCGTATTGTAACAGAGCGGGCAAATGATGGACAGTTTGATGAATGCGATTTAACATTTAAGCAGTTAAATATAATAATTGAAGATGTTTCCCGAACTCTTACTTCATTACTCCATTTGAGACCTTCTTATCCCAATACAGCGGATATTGAGGAAGAACATAATTCTAATTCTTTTTCTAAAAATAGCAATGGACAAACGGAAATTTTGACTCAGTCTCAGGAACTTTCAGGCAAATAGAAAGGTGAAGATGATACAAATTAATACAAGGAATTTGTCTGTTTATAAAAAAGTTTATAGTCCTCTGATACTGAAAAAAATAGCCGGGCGAATTCTAGAAGAAGAAGGGCTTAAAGGTAAAAATTATGAATTAAGCCTTGTCTTTTGTGATGATGATTTTATTCGAGAAATGAATAAAAAATATCGTAAAAAGGGCAACCCTACAGATGTTTTGTCTTTTCCAATTCCATCTGATTTTCCTGGAGGTGAGATACAACCATTGGGCGAAATAATTATTTCATTGGAAACGGTGTTTAATAAATATCCCCACAATCCTGATGCGATGAAAGACGAAATCTCATTACTTTTTTGTCATGGCTTACTACATTTATTGGGATATGTTCATGATACTACACAACAACGCAAACAGATGATTGAAAAACAAGCAAATTATTTAGGAATAGATAAAAAACTTGCGTGGATTAAGTATCCAAGACAAACAAACAAAAAAAGAGAATAGGACTCTATTTTGTTTTTTTAATGAGTAATTATAAAAAAAGGACACAAGAAATTAGTAAAAAGATAATTTATAAAAAAGACATTCTAAAATTACAGCGTTTATTTTATCTGGTTGTTTTTATTTTTGTATTGATTTTCCTAATTGTTTTTCATGCATATAGTTTTACATGGGAAACAAGTCAAGGGAGTTTACCTGAATACTTTCCTTTACGAATATTAGGACTGTCACTGTGTCTTCTGTGTGCTTCAGCCTTCTTCTCTGCAACCGAGATGGCTTTTTTTTCAATTCGTGGACCACAATTGAAGTCTATGCAGAAGAGTTCATCTTTCCGTGAACGGCTTGTTGCAAGGTTAATGACTTCTCCTCCGGATTTTCTGACTTCAATTCTAATGGGCAATGCTATTGTAAATATTAGTTTAAGTATTGTCTTTGGGAGTAGATTGGAAAAATATATTATAAACGAAATACTCCCTAATCCCATTGCTTCCCCTGTGATTTCTTATACTCTTGCATGCCTTATTTCTACATTTATACTTATTTTTGGAGGTGAGGTTACTCCAAAATTACTGGCTTCAAGATATGTGGAAAGTTATGCCCGTTCTGTGGCTCTTTTGATTTATCTAATTCATGCTTTTTTAACACCAATACGCAGACTCCTTCTATACACAATAGGCATTACTTTCCGAATAACACGATTTAGTTCTATCCCACCTTCACCCTGGGTTACGGGTGATGAACTGAAACTTCTTGTCCAAGAAGAGGAACTTTCTAATGTAATTGCGGAAGAAGAACGAAAAATGATTCGTGGCATTCTAGAATTTCGTGATGAACCTGTAAAAAAAATTTTGGTTCCACGCACAGAAATTATTGCAATTGAAGATACCACAACCGTTATGGATGCATGGGAGACTTTTTGTGAGCATGAATATTCGCGTATGCCCATATTCCATGAAAATTTAGACCATATTGTTGGTATACTGCATGCGAAGGATTTGCTTGATTACACGGAAAGAGGTTTATGGAAACAGCCAATTAAACCGATTGGGAGAAGGGCTCATTTTATCCCTGAGACAATGGCAATATCCGAGTTGATTAAAACAGTTCAAAGATTAAATACGCACCTCGTAATCGTAGTGGATGAATATGGAGGAACGGCAGGCTTGGTAACTTTACATGATGCTTTGAGTGCTATTATCGGAGAGATTTCTGATGATGATAGCGCTGAGGAAGAACCGTTCTGTATAAAAATCGGAGAGAACGAATATGTCCTTGATGGAAAAATGCCTATCTCTGAATTAGAGGCACTAATTAATTTTTCGCTGGATGACCCTGAACATATAACAATTGCAGGATATTTGTTA
>DAOOVZ010000033.1:0-19921 GCA_035370665.1 Candidatus Hydrogenedens sp. | reverse complement strand
ATCAGAGAACCTGACCAACAATTAACCCTATTCTAAATAGACTACATCCCCTTACCCTTTTAGCGAACAATAGTGATGTTTGAACTGTAGTTTTAGCGTTGGTGTGATACTTAATTTTTGCCGTATTTATCTCCTTTCTTGCCTCTATAACATAATTATTTCTACACTTAATCTTACTGATTGATACTTATTATAACAATTCCTATAATCTACTGTCCCCTGACAATTAATTATTCAGCAGTTTTTTACCTTTTAGCAGAACGGGGGACAACCAATATAGGGCATTCAGCACGGCGGACTACTCTTTCTGCAACGCTCCCAAAGAACGGGCGTTCCCAGGTGCTATGACCTCGTCTACCCAGAACAATAACGCCTACTTTTTCTTCTTTTGCAAATTCTAGAATGGTTTGATAATCTCTACCTATCCTGATTTCGACATGCACCATCACTTCTGGTGGGATTTTGGACAAATATGACTGGGCAATTTTCTGGTCAACATCCTGTTTCGCCTTTTCATCAATATTTTCTAATTCGTAAATGTAAGTTCTCCAGAACTGTGCCTCAGGTTCAGGAATCACATGCAAAATAATCAGAATTGCACCTGGCCGCCGTAAAGCCATACCTAATGCATATTGAAATGCAATATCTGCATTTTCAGAAAAGTCTGTGCAAAATAATATTTTTGGCTCAGGCATGTTGTCTCGCTGTTCGTTCATAAACCGACCCTCTTCTTCACAAAATTATATGTTTTCTATCCAATTTGGGAACCAGATAACTAAATCTGGGAAGATAAGAAACAAGATACTCACACCTACCAAAATCCATAAGAAAGGGATGGAACCACGAAATACGGTGGATAAAGAAAGGTTTCGTTCCATTCCACTGACAACATAAACATTAATGCCGACAGGTGGTGAGATAACACCTATCTGGGTTAGAAGGATTATCATCACACCAAACCAGATTGGGTCATATCCCAATTGCTGAATAACAGGATAAAAGATAGGTATGGTAAGGAGCACAAGTGCCAGAGCATCAATAAAGCAACCTCCGACCATGTAAAAGACCATAACCAAAAAGCAAATTGCCCAGTTGGGTATTGGTAGGGTAATAAGTCCATTGGCAATAGTCATTGGCAACCGTGTAATTGCAAAGAAACGCCCTAATATTACAGCACCTCCAATAACAATTAATATCATACATGATGTTCGCAGTGTTTCCATTAGTGCACGGACAAAACCTTTCCATGTTATCTGTCGTAAAAGCACAGCGAGAATAATTGTTCCACCTGCTCCAACTCCTGCACCCTCAGTTGGAGTAAAAAATCCAAAAAAGATGCCTATCATCACGACAAGGAATAATATAAGGGTTTCTATAATTCCCGTTAATGAAGCAATCTTCTCTTTCAAGGTAGCCTTTGCTCCAGCAGGACCCAAATCTGGGTTTTTCGAGCAACGAATATATATATTTATGCAGAATAAGATTGCAATAAAAATACCTGGTAAAATGCCTGCAATAAATAGTTTCCCAATAGATTGTTGCGTTAATATGCCATATACAATAAACACAACACTTGGCGGTATCATCATACCTAAGCTTCCAGAGGAAGCAACTGTTCCACTGGCTAATGCATCGTCATATTTGTATCTTCTCATTTCCGGTAGAGCCACTGCTGCCATAGTTGCTGCTGTTGCAGGACCGGAACCGCATATAGCACCAAAGAAAGCACAAGCCACTATGGTTGCCATTGCTAATCCACCGGGTAAAGAACCAACCCAGAGATATGCGGAATGAAATAATCGTTTACTAATCCCGGAATGAAACGCTACCTGTCCCATTAAAACGAACAAAGGAATTACTACCAGACTTGTAGATGAAAATGTGTCAATTAAATCGCTTGCCAGCATTGTAAAAGCCGCCTCCTTATTCACCACCATTGCGAAGCCTGCTAATCCCACGCTAAGCATTGCAAAAGCAACAGGCATACTCGCCACGAGTAAGAAAAGTAAGACAATAATCCCGGTAATTCCATAACCTGTTAGACTCATGGCTTGATTAGTTCCCTTCCCGGTCGAAGTATGTGATAAATTTTCACTAATGAAGTAACACCGAAGGATGTGGCAAGCCAGAACGGAACCCAATAAATAGGTAATTGTATTGTGGGTGTTACTTCACCCGAACGGTGAAGGGACTCACCATATCGTATTAAGTAAATGATAATGAGGATAAACAGGCAAAGCATCAAAAGGCGAGAAATGGTATCTACAATAATTTTTCCTCGTTTCCCTATTCGCCGGAATATCAATTCAACCGCAATATGCCCTTTAACTGCGGTGGTATAAGGAAGTGCTCCGCCCATCACTATGGCACTGGCTAAACGAACATAATCAGCACTGCCCTGAATACCACTTCCTAAAAATCTGCCAATAACATCCACCATTACAATTACAACAATGAAAAGCAATGATACGGCAGATAAAGCCGCCATAATATATACAAGGGCACGAATACCCGTCCCATAATTTTCTATCCATTTTACAAAATCTATTTTCAATGAGATAAGATACCTTATTGACTAATTTGACTGAGTTCTTGAATCATTTTTTGTGTATCGGCTAAGACCTCTGCACGGGGCAAACCATCATTCACAGATACATAATCTTGAATAACAGGTTGAACTGCATTTTTCCATCGCTCCTGCTCTTCTGGTGGCAACGGAATAATTTCCTTGCCCATTGCCTCGATATATTGTCTTGCGTTATTATCGTCATCGTCCCATGCCTGACCATGTTTATCAACCCATTCTTCATTAACCTTCAAGATTACATCCTTAACATCCTGAGGTAACTGTTCCCATTTCGATTTATTCATTACAACAAACATGGCGGTAGTATATCCAACACAGCGGCTATCTATAACTGCCTGTATCACTTCTCCCTGTTTCCACCCTTGTAGCGTTTCTAATGGACAGAAAGTGCCATCAACAACACCTTTTTGCAATGACTCATAAGTCTCTGATTGTGTCATACCTACTGGTTGTGCTCCTAACTTCTCGGCTACTTTCGTGCATAAACCTGTTGCACGGATTTTCAGTCCTTTTAACTCGTCTAATGTGCGAATAGATTTTTTACATGCTAAAACACCGGGACCGTGTGCATGGACATAAAGAACCTGAACATCTTTTAATTCAGCAGGTTGGTATTTTTTTACAATTTCCATTGCAACACGCGTAGCAACTTTGCCATTGGGATAGCCCAGAGGTAAATCTAAAACTTCCAGCAATGGGAATCTACCGCGTGTGTATGCGAAACAACTCATTCCAAGGTCAGAGACGCCGTTCATCACACCCTCATAACACTGCTCTGCTTTTGTTAAGGAACCACCCGGATACATAATAAATTTAACCTTGCCGTTTGTCCTTTTTTCAACTTCCTTTGCCCAACTTTCAGCCAATTTATATTGTGAATGTGTGGCAGGGAAGAAGATACTGTATGTTAACTCAATAGCCTTTTTACTAGCCGGTTGGGCTTGCTTAGAAATATTGTCTTGTTGTGAGCCTCCACAACCAACAAAAAAAAGCATAAGCAAAGATAGTAAAGGAAATAAAAATAAATTATTCTTCGTTTTCACGGTTAAACTCTCCCTGTTTATATTTAAGATTAAAATATTTTCTAACTAATATAGATATTTCTCTACTCCTCTTTCAACTTGTTTATTTATGGTAAATTATCTCATAAAAAATTTACTCATTAAATTTAATTAAAATGACTGAAAATATAGTCACTATTTGAGTAAGGTTTATCTTTTAGAAGGTACACTTCTATTGATGTTTGAAATAGCAATAATATAGCAATAAGCCACACAAAAGAAACACTGAATACACGCAAAAATGCTGTTGTAATTTATACAAAAATATTTTTATTAGTGGAGATATTTAAGAAACTCGGTGCTGTCCAAAAAGTCATGATATATAATTAAAAAAAATAAATATAGAAATTATCAAAAGCGTCCTTACTTTTGCTATTTTTTAATAGAAATTCTATCATTAGAGTTTGTGATTTTAGAAGTGGGTAAGGGGGATTCTACCTTAAGTTTGTAGTATTTTCCTCTCTGGGCAATATATATTTCTTCTCGATACTTTAAAGTTATCGTTTCCCTTTGAGGACTGAACTCGGCAAGAACCCAGTCATCAACAATTATTTCACCTAAATTAATAAACCGTTCAAGCACTTTGTCATCGGGACTCCGTAAAGTAATACGGAATTTGGGTGTTGTAGTATTTCCCTCTGCCTCATCATGGACATTTCCAAATCCATGAAAAAAAATAAGGAATTCTCCTTCTTTCAAGGGTGTAGATGTAATTTTGTCTATATTCTCTATTTCTTCAAATTTTTTATTCTCTTTCTGAGTCTGATTTACTTCATTGTTTCCCTTATCTTCACCTTCAGTTTTATTTTCGGTCTCGGATTTTGTTCCTGCATTTTGATTTTTTGTGGTATTTTCCTTTTTTTGTTCAGGGAGAACTAATCGAATTTGTTTTGCTTCATAATATTTCCCTTTACCTTCTAATTTAACGATATAAGCACCCGGAGGTAGTTGGTAATATAGGGTCATTGTTTCTCCTGGACCAATTTTTCCCCCTTCTTTGTTAAAAACTGATTGAAAAGGTTCAGAGGCTTTTTCCCCCGTCTTTACTTCATACGGGTCTATTAGTTGTCTCTCGTTTCCTTCCGGAAAGACACTAACGAAAACAGGAGCAGGAACATAATTTAAATTGTTCCCCAACCAAACAGAATATATTCCTCTATTATGTATAGATACTTCTACTTGATATTTGCCAGAACTAGGAACATAATTCATTCTTCCCACAGCACCTAATGCTGCTTCTCCTTGAACTGTTCCAAAAAAATTAGACAAAATTGCAATGACCAGAAAGATGTTTGCAATTGTAGTAATCCAGGCTATCCATAGGTAATCACCTTTATACAGGGATACCCATACCGCAACTCCAATCAGCGCCAATACAACATATCCAGAGATAACCCCAAAGGAAAAAAATCCATAAGGAGAAAGCCTTAAAACTCCGCCATAAGGCGTCAAACTATACCAAGTAAGGTTAAGGGAAACAGTATAGAAAATGACATAAGCAGTCCATAAAACGGTTAATCCTATTCCCCTCCATGTCCGATACGGAATAGAACCAACAAGAGCCAAAAGTATGGCAGAAATAAAGAGACTTGTAACCATTATCATCAGGGTTTTTGACGAAACGAGTCCTTGAGTTTGAGTCATTGGAACCATAATCAACATAATCAACAAGGCAGAACAAAACCATGCAATCCAGGAATCTGTTCCAATTTCCACTGCTCCTCTATTCGGGCCAATTCGTGCTACAAAGGTTCCATGGAGAGATGGGATATCTAAATGCGAGTTGGCGCTAATTGCTCTGCGTGCCGTATCCTTTGTCCTACTCAAATCTAACCTTGCCTGAAACAGTTCCTCTTCTAAACGACTGGCTGTTTGAGTATCAATTATATGCGCCTCTTTCTGTTTATCAATCCTATTTATATTCTTTTCAATAGACTCTAAATCTAAATCACAATCTAGAACTAATTGTTCAAGTCGTTCACGATAAAAGGAAATCGCACTTATTATTATCTTTAGACGGGCTTCGCATTCTGTAAGTCCTCTTTCCCCCGCTTCTGGATTTACCTTTCCTGTCTCAATTACCCTTTTCCATTCAGATAACTGATGTTCTACATCTTCCCTAACAGAAATAACTTCCTGAAGCCCCTTTATTAATATGGCTAAAACGGAGGTTTCACCTTCTTCTTCAAGTGGGAAAACAATATCAGGGACTTTTTCAGGCAATTCTGAAAAATCTACATCTATGTATCCACCGGCTAATTCGGGACTAACTACTGAAAGCCATCCTTCTAAATTCTTCCTCCTACATGCAAGCCGTTCTCTCCTGATTCTTAGCAGAATAACTGTTTTCCAATAATGAGCAAAATCTATATCACCAGTTCGAAAAGATACAACCATCTTACCAATTTCTTGTTCTATCTGTTTCGATTGTTCCAATATTTCTGTAAGACGCATTTTAATCTTATCGTCTAAATTTGCTCTCATTCTACGAATCCTGGAAAGGATTCCCAATAAATCAGTTTTTGTTTCCATGCCGAGAGGTTTTTTATGGCGGATAGATTGAAGGTATTTTTGTGCCTTATATTCAGCACTTATCAAAATCTGTAAAAATTTAAGCGGTTCAAGCGGAAGTGAATATGGACTACCAAAATCAGATAAAACCTGTTCTATTTCTTCTGCACTCGAGTCACTCGGTGTTTCTTTCTTTTCTCTGGTTGATTTTTTCCGAAGATATTCGGGATGGTCTTTTAAGTAAATTTCAGTTACACCCTGTGGTATTTCATCTTTATTAGGAATTCGAATCTTTTGTCGGCAAGCAACACAACGACCCGGTTTACCATACATGTCCGCTTGAACACGCATCTTCTGCCCACAAATACAATATATCCTTAATTCCGTTTCTTTAGGTTCAGACATCCTATTCTATCCGGATTTTAACCTATAAATTATTTTGTTTTTTACAACACAATCTTTAACTGTAAATACTTGTCAACAATTTACTACTCTATTATACCGTCAATGTCAATTGCAAAATTAAAATATAAGGTCCACCATTGTTAAATTAAAAACAATTACATATCTCCTTTTTTTCAAGGCTAATATTTTACCATTTCTAAACAATTGTTTTAAATATTACAATAATTTTCAAAAATAATAATCCATAACCTTTTACGATATATTTTTCTCCTAATTAAATTAGACATTTAATTTTTCTTTCTTTTTATTTTTAATTCCATTAAATTTAATTAAAAAACAATAAATAATTTTATTCCTTATTTTTTTTACCAGACATTTATAATATTTTGATATAATTTTAGAAAGGTTTTTTAGTTTAATACCTTTATAAAAGGATTTAATATGTTAGATGGCAGGTTATCGTCATGTATTAATCATCCTTCCGTTGCAGCAACGGCAAGATGTAAACAATGCGGGAAACCGGTTTGCGGAGCATGTGTAGTTTCTTCACCTTTTGGCTCGTTTTGTTCTGACGCTTGTCGGGAAAAATTTGAAGTGTTTTCAAAACGAGCTCAGGAATTAGACCGCAATACGACACAAACACGGTGGAACATTGGAGTCAGATTGAGGCAATTTTTTTCTTTCATTATAGTTGTTCTTATAGTTCTTATTACTCTGGGTGTAATAGGGACATTATTTTACATACCTGTATTATCACAGATAATTTTTAGCATTCGAGCCTGGTTAGGCATTTAACAAACAAATTATTAAGGAGGGTTATATATGGATTTAAGTGGATTAAAGTGGCCTGTGATTATCCTTGTCATTATAGGTATATGCTGGCTTGCATCAAGTGGTGGGGTAAATTATATGATTAAAAATTTTACGAAGGCAGTGCCAGGACAAGATATTCAACGAGACAAAGCCGATGAAGCAGGATTATCGCGAATCGCTGGATATCTCATCACACTTTTACGCTGGGAGCGTGCAAAGAATGTGATTGAACTTACTATTAACCGATATGGAGATTCAGGGGCTAATTACTGGTATAATCTGTATCGTCTTGCCAGATGTTATGAGAAGTTAGGTCGTTATCAAGAGGCATACAATATCCTCAAAGACCTTGCTCAAATTAACGCACATCAATACGATAACCGAGTCCCTGAATATGACAATCTTAATCTGCGGTCACAAAAACTCAAAGAACTACACGAATTGAAATAAACCATTTATTGCATGCAAAAAGAAAATATCATTTATGGTCGTATTCCTGTCTTGACCTGTCTTAAAGCAGAGAGTCGTGCTGTTTACAAAATATATATACAGGAAGGAGTATCTATACCAGAGTTAAAAGAATGGCAAAATTGTATACCTATTGAGATTAGACCACGGGGATTTTTAGACCATATAACCAAAAATGCAGTGCATCAGGGTATAGTTGCGGAAGTTGAAAATTTACATATCTTATCCTGGAACGAATGGCTGCAAAATTCTATGGAGGGACTAGCAAAACAAATTGTTGTCCTTGACCATATTGAAGACCCACGGAATTTAGGTGCGATTATCCGTTCCGCAGTTGCATTTAATATAAACACAATTATACTTCCGCATGAAGGAAGTGCACCGATTACTCCAATAACTGTAAAAGCAAGTGCAGGTGCAGTAGAATATGCTCAAATAGTGCAGGTCAAAAGCATATTACAGAGTATCCGAAAATTAAAAGAAATCGGCTATTCGATATATGCCCTGGATGCTCAGGGAGATAAAAAACTTAATGAATTAATATGGCAAGATAAAAGCGTTATCATTATTGGCAGTGAGGGGAAAGGCATTCGTTCACTATTAAAACGCGAATGCAATTATCTAGTCTCAATTCCTACAGGACCCAAAATTTATCAACTTAATGCCAGTGTCAGTGCAAGTATCGCTTTCTATACTATGTCTACCTCAAAGAAGCATTAATTAATTCTCATTTTCTCCTGAGAATATTAGCGTCTGCTAAAAAACCAAAAAGATACCTAAAACTTATGTTATAAAGATAGTTTTGTATTGTTCACCAATCAATAGAATGTAATACAATTCAATAATGTCTAATAAAGATATGGACACTCTTACCACAATTTCAGCAACAATATGGAACAATAATATTTCTATCCCAAAATCTTTTTACAAGATAAAGAAGAAAAACAATCTACTAAAAGTATATATAAAAAAAGATGAAAGCCAATATAGGTGGGGCAACTCACCAAACCCTCAAATTGCTGATATTTAATATATCATAACCTAAAATTTTGTGTGTAACGAATCGTGCCCCCTATATTAACATAAAAGTATCAATTTATGACAGGTTATACATGAAGCAATGAAATATATTATGCCCTTAATATAGTTTATTTTTGAAAGTAATAAAAAATAAAAATCAAATAGAGGGTTAATATTACCTATCTTAATATCTAAGGACTTTTTCCAAATCTTTTAATTGTCAGAGTAATACATTTACAATTTTTTTGACAATTTCACTAATGACATATTAAACTGTATTATAAAAAGATTTTTTTAAGAAAGTTAAGATAAACTGTGATAGAAGACTCTTCTCCTGAAAAAATGATACCTGATTTGGGGAATCGGCTTGAATGTTTACACCGATTAGCAACCGCAGGGCTGTGTATAAACAGTGTTGTTCACGACATTAATAATTATCTGGGTGCTATTATGTCTTATGCCGAACTATTGCAAATGGTTGAACTACATGACAGTGAAAATTATAGCATGCTGGAAAAAATTGTTGAATGTGTCCAGAGCTGCTCTACACTTATTGATGGACTAATTTCCGTTACCCACAGTAAAGACTCATTAGCCACTTTGGTAGAGATTCCGGAATTGATTAATACTACAATTCAACTTCGAAAATACTATCAAAAGAGTTTGGAAATAAATATGAAAAAATATATTGACAATAGTATAAGACCTATTGTGATTGACTTGCCTGGCATACAACTATCTTTACTTAATATATTAAAAAATGCTGAAGACAATCTGGAACTGAAAGAATATGATGTGCAGAATCCCCGTATAATAAAACTTACATGTAAAGAATATAATAAGGGGATTTCTATATCAATTAAAGACAACGGACCAGCCATCTCATTAGAACTTATAGATAGCATATTCTCCAATTACATTACAACTAAAACTCAATTCCATATTGGATTAGGGTTGCCCATTTCTCGCAAAATAATAGAGGAACATAACGGGACATTAAAATATACAAAAGAAGATGGTTTTACAATCTGGATACCGTATGATAATCCTAAGGTTATACAACTTCACAAATGGAAATAATTACATCTGACTAACCAGATAGGTAACTGTAACCGAAGCCTTACATATCAGTTCTGTTAGAGATATGGCATCACCTTCTACTTTGCCAGCATGTTCCCACTCAACCTTATTTATTTCAATTTTCTCCACCGCATATATCCCACTTCGAAGTGCTGCGGCACCTGCATCACCTAAAGGGTAAGCATCCTCTACCGCTGAATTTATAGCAGAACGAACAATGGCTTCTTCATTCTGAATGCGAAAGTAAGGACCTTTTAACTCTGCTGAAAAATCAACTGCTAAACTTCGCATTTTATCCCACAATTTAGCAAATAACTGAGGACCATTCTCCACAGAAACAATCCCACTTAAAGAAAAAACAGCCATTATTTCCATCTCTACCTGCGGCTCTGGGACCAATCTATATAATGGACCTGAAACTTGAATTTCCAGAGGGCGTGGACTTTCCTCAGTAAACTTTAATCGTAATTTTGTCTCAAAATCCTGTATTCCTTTAATGGCTGAATCAAAACTGCTATCTTTTGCTATTTTTATAAACTTAAACTCTACATGAGTAGGCACCGCTGTTACCTCTCCATGCCCTTGTGATACAATACGAGCATACGCACCCACTTCCTCCTCAGACCAACCCATGCAACAAATCCAACAAGATAAAGGTAATATAATAATCACCGAATATTTTTTCAGAACCATATCTTCACCACTCCTTATAATTTAAATGGGGCTTCTAAAATTTTTCTTTCTAATGTAAATAATGAATCTATTTCAGAACGAGAAGGAGACCTTCCATATTCACATTGCTCAAAGAATTCTACATATTCAAATAGTTTATCATAATTTTCCAGTTCCTTTCCGAATAAGGGGCGGAAATAAAAAGAAGGCATGCGAAATAGTCCACTCCACCGTTCCCTGAGCCATTGTTTTCGTGCCTCTGCTTCTTCAGGCACTTGTTCTAACTGATGGTCTAGCCATGGCAACCACTCATACATCTGCGACTTCATTGCATCCAATAAATCCCATCTCCTTTCTATAACCTCCGTAATATCTACTGCAAATTTTGGATTGAATGGAGTAGGTTTTTGAAACATATCCATCATATAAAGGCAAAATGGGCTCTGGCTGAGAGCAGGTGATTCCGGACAGAAATGTGGAACAGTAACTAAGAACACAGAGTCTTGAATTAAAATACCGCATGCCCGATGGTCAGGATGATAATCAAATGGACGATGTGTAAGAACCACATCTGCGTTTAATCGCCGCAATAGAGAAACAATTGTTTGCCGTGCCTCAATAGTAGGCATTAACGAGCCATCTGGAAAGTCTAAAATGATAGACTTATACCCACCTCGCCATGCTGCTTCTGCCGCTTCTGCACGTCGTATTTCTGCTAACTCCTCTGGACTTATCTTGTGGTGTCCAATATCTCCTTTAGTAACAGATACGGCATATACATTGTGTCCTTTCTCTGACCACAAAACCATGCTACCACCTGCATACCATTCCGCATCGTCCGGGTGTGCACCTACACAAACAATATTCATCATTACATTCCTTCTTTCAAAAGCGTTACCCTTAAAGGATTCCCTAATATTTCCGTCTCCTCCAATGGTTTTACAGTCCCATCATCAGCAAAGATTTTACCTGGCTCTGTCAAAGGTGGGTATAGCTGCAATTTCGCCTGCACATATAAAAGTGTCGAAAAACTTTCGGTAGGCTGAGTGTCCCATAACTTTATTACGAACTTTCTTTGAAACATAGTTTCAACTGGATTAGAGACGGCATTTTCTTTAACCCCATCTATAATAGCAGTTTTAAATTCATCAATAACCTTTCCATCTCGAAAAATCTTGCCATCTATCCTGACAGGATATTTAGCATAATCTACTGTTCCACGGGGAATAATATTAACTTCTGCCATCATTATTTCTGGATAAGGAGTTGGAATTTCAACTTCTATGCGGGAGATTTTCCCATGGGCTCCCTCTTCTTGTTGGACTTTAGCATTTCGCGGAATATTTTCTTGGACAATATTAAATAAAATTTTCAAATCATTCTCCACATCGCCAATGTTTTTACTTTTGTTTACATTGTTTCCATCTGAAGATGATTTGTATGTGCTTAATAAATCCTGCTCTTCCTTTGATAGTCCCTTGTTATCAGGCTTCTGCTTACTCTCAAAATAAGAATTACAAGATGTGCCCGAGAATAAAAAACTCAGGCATAAAATTACTGATATATAAAAAAATACATGACTCAATTTTTTCATAAGAACACACCCTTATTCAGAACACTTATAAAATGATATAAAATTAATCAATAAAAATACGAATGAAATTCAGGTGATGCAAAATAACTATTTGGTTTAACTATTTCAAATCACATTATAAACAAAGTTAAAGAAATTTACACAGTCAATATATTTATTTTTTTTGATATTGGATAATGTGCCCAATTAAAGAAACAATTTAATAATCATTTAAGTCTATAATATAGATAAAAAATGCCAAAATTTCTTGAAAAAAGGTTTTCTTTCTGTCATAATGTAAATGTAAACGAAAATGAATAAAACATCTAACAGCGGAGGGCACCGCTATGATGATGGATAATGGAGCACAAGAAGCGGGGAAATTAGTTCTATATGGCTGGGATAATTTATCAACCAATGACGGTCCTGGTGTATGTCTTGCTCTTTATTTTAAGGGATGTAGTTTACGCTGTCCATGGTGTCTGAACCCCTACTTACAAAAAATAAAACCCGAAATTCGGTGGAAAAGGGCGAAATGTGATTACGATGGGATATGTGTTAAATCCTGTTCCCAAAATGCCATTCAAAATATAGAAGATACAATAGTAGTTGATGAGGAAGTGTGCAGTTTCTGTGGTATTTGTTGGGAAACTTGTAAACAAGAAGCATTAAAACCTGCAGGGGATTACATTTCTATCGAGCAAATAATTTCACTCGTCGAATATGAAATTAATCTTCAGATACCACCTCGAAATGTTACCATTAGCGGTGGAGAACCTTTATCGCAAGGCTTTACACTAATACATTTACTTGAAAGGTTAAAACCACATGGTGTCCACCTCACCCTTAAAACTTGTGCTGGGATAATCAACCGAGAATTATGGAATGCAGCACTTGAACTTACTGATAGCATATTCCTTCAAATATTTACCATTGATAAACAAGTTTGGGAATCTGTTAGTAAAACTCCATTTGATACATACCTCCAGAATCTGTATGAACTTGCTTTGTCTGAGAAACCTATATATATCCGTATTCCAATTGTGCCCGGTTTTTCAGATTCACCCGAAACAATTAATAACCTCTGTCAGTTTATAAAACATTCACTTCCAAGCACCCAACAAACTGAATTACGTGGGTATGCTCCAACCTCTTCTTATACCAATCCCTTATTTAGTTTCAGAAACCGCACAATTACCCCTGAAGAGGTTATGAAACTTTGTTCTCTAGCAAAAGGGGTTGGTCTGGAACAAACACATTGGCGAGGTAGTCTTCGCATTATTGACGAATCCCAGATTAGCCATTATTTCCCTGACCTGACAAAAGACATATAAATAATACCACTTATTTTTATACTGTAAAAAGACCTAAAAAATCATGGCTAACCGATAAACTTTTTGTAATAATATCTTTAGACATTGAGATAGACACAAAAAAGTATCAAATGTAGTCAAATTGAAACTTTTAAAAACACAGACAGGAATATTTATGCTGCATTAAGAATATAAAACAAATATTATGTTTATCTCATTGCAGATTTTTTTTTTGCGGGGTTTGTGTCTGCTTGGCGATAATGGTGGCAAATTTTTTTATTTGAAACCTTACTTTGGAATAATTTTATTCGACGGAATTATCTTCTACTTTTTCTAAGTTTAATGGTATATCGCCATGATAATTGTATATCAATCCTATGAACTCAGGGTCATTTTTAAGGATTTCAAAGTCAGGGTCATTTTTAGCATCATATCTGAAGTCTGGATTTTTGTCCAACGATTCTTTTAGATATTTTATTGCGGACACTTTATCTCCTTGGAGTGCTTTGAGGCACGCCAGATTGTAATAAGGCTTTCCGTGTTCAGGGTAAATAGACATAGCCTTCTTATAACATTGCTCTGCCTTTTCATAATCACCGATTTCCACTAAAAAGTTTGCATAATTGTTATAAGCGTTCAAATCTTCAGGGTCTAATTTCAAAGCCAACTCAAAATTTTTCTTTGCCAGATTAAGATATTGATTGTCCTGTGAATTTTTATATTTATGGCGACATACCGTTGCTAAAAAGGAATAATATCGTGCTTTTTGAGGATTGCACTCAATAGCCTTTTTCAAATGTTCGATTGACCTGTCCAGAGTGGTAATGTCGTATTTGAATCCAATATACCCCAGATAACAGTAGGCTTCACACCAATTTGGGTATTTATCTACAGTTTCATAAAGCAGGTCGAAGGATTCAGCAAATTCATTCTCTCGAATAAGTTGGACAGATGTAATAAATAATGCTTCCGGAGAGTTATCTTTATGTTTTTCAATGGCGACACACGCTTCTCGAACCAATCTTTTAGTATGCTTATAATAAACAAGCGGGTCATCATCAAGAGCCATCATTGTCATTTGCAGTAGATTTAAATAATTATTATCTCTTGTATCACGAGGAGGTAATTTTGGATTGCATATTTTTTTTTGAATGAACTCGTTTACTATACGAAATGGATTGAAATGAAACACGAAGAAAGAAACAAGCAATAGGAAGATTAATAACCCCAAAAGTATATGCACCTCTTTTATTCTACTCATTGTTCTTCCTTTTTAGGACCTGACATATATTATCATAGATTTTAAATGATAGCAAATAGGACTCGGAGAATTTCTATGGAAGGTTTAATACTGCGTCAGCTTTCTTTTTAAGTCTTCTACAAACATTTTCCGGTGTATCCATTAAGGTTAGCACTTCTAACTCTGCACTTTCTGCCATATCCCGAATCTGTTGCCAGCCTGATGGGTTGGGTTCAGGTTTTGCAAACTTCAAATATTCAAAAGGAACTTTTGCATAGGGTTTATTTAACCAATATTTTTGGAGGGCTGGGGCTTCCGCAGGGGATTTTCGAATAGGCACATATCCTGTTTCTATTGCCCAATGAATGGTATTCTCTCTTGATGTCATAAATCTAACAAACGACCATGCTCTTCTCTGCTGTTCAGGTGTAGTTTTGAAAATTGTTATGTTGGGACCAAATAGGACTGTGACAGGTGTTATATGTTCAGTATGAGGCAGTGGAGCAATACCCCAATGGAAAGGATTTTCCTTCTCCAACAATTCAAGTCCAATTCGCAAAGAACTTGAACGAATCATGTAAGCAATTTCACCTTTTGCGAGGGCAACCTGGTCGTCAAAAGTTCCCGGTGTAATCATATATGCAAGGTCTTCCTTAATAAGTTGCTGTAAAAGTGAAAAGACCTGAATTGTTTCAGGAGAATCAAATAAAGTCTCTTTCCCTCTTATGATTTCACCTCCGAAACTATAAATCATTGCATCAAGAGTAGAACAGTCTATTGAAATAGCATAGCCTTTCTTTCCTGACTTTGTTTTTACGATTTGCAAATCCTTATAAAATTTATCCCAGGTCTCTGGTAGTGTGGAAATACCTGCTTTTTTCAAAACATCTATATTGTAATACAACACGAGCACACTCTTTGCCAATGGGAATGAATAAAGTTTGTTATCAAAAGCGGGATAGCGATTGGCTTCAATAACAGCAGGGAAAAAATCTTGTAATTCCTCTTGTGTAAGTCCTATTTCAGGGTCGTTTAAATATTCGTCTATTGGAACTACGGCACCTGTGGGGATATATTCACTTGTCATACTCTCATACGAAACCGCCAATGCTGGAAGTTTGCGTGCTTGAATGCTTGCTGATACTTTCCGGAATATTTCTGTATAGTTTCCTGCCCTTTCAACTTTTATTGATAAGCCAGGATAAAGTCTATTAAACTCATCTGCTTTTGTCCTGATGAATTCAGCACTTTCTGCGGTTTGTCTATCCCAGAATACTACCTGCGAATCATTTATAGGAACAAATTCTGACTTGTTATAAAAAAAGCAGCCAGACTCACATAAAAGTACAATAAGCATGGTAAGGAAATAAATTTCATTGCCCTTTGCTATTTTTATAAGCATAATTTATCCTTTCAATCCAACCCGAATGGATTCCTGAAAAAAATATCTCTGGGCAATAAGATAAATTATTATTGTGGGTAATGCTACAATTGTTGATGCAGCCATAAGTAGATTTACTCTAATCCCTGCATCACCAGAAAATACAGTCAGACCTACTTGAACTACTCGTTTTGTTTCATCAGCAGTGATAATTAATGGCCATAATAACGAGTTATAACTACCTAGAAAAGAGAATAAAGCCCCAGTAATTAAAGCAGGCTTGACAAAAGGAATGGATAGATATAATAGAAAGGAAAAGTGTCCACACCCATCAATTTGAGCGGACTCATAGTAATCCTCCGGGACAGTCAGAAATGCCTGGCGAATGAGTAAAATTGAAAACGCATTGGCACACCACGGAACAATAAGACCAGCATAAGTATTATACCAGCCTAATTTGCTAATTAAAATAAAATTCGGGATAAGAATGGATTCAAAGGGAACCATCATTGTAGCCATAATCAGTGCAAAAAGAAAACCTTTACCTTGAAATTTTAGTCGTGCAAAAACATAACCTGCCAATATTGAGTTGATGCTGACAGCAATAGTAACAATGCCTGCGACTACAAATGAATTAAAAAAATATCTGCCGAATGGAGCAGAGTGAAAGACATAAATCCAATTTTTCCATTGCCATTGTGTTGGAAAAATCCAGAGGGATGGAGATGTGGCTTCTTCTAATGATTTAAATGACGCAGTAATCATCCACAAAAATGGGAAACTAACAAGCACACCTAAAAAGGTTAAACAAGTATAAATAAGTATTTTTCGTAAATAATAAAAAGGTGTGTGGAAATAAAATAAATGTTTAATTTTGATATTTTGGAAATTATTGGTAAAAGACATATCGCCGTGTCCATTGCCATTGTATAAAGGTTAAAGCCATAATAAAAATGCTTAAAAGAATTGCTACTGCTGAGCCATAGCCCCAATAGCCGTATTCATAAAACTGTGAGTAAATATGTAACATCAGATTTTCAGTTGTGCCCATTGTTCTGCCGCTGGACGGACTTAAAGCATAAAAACTACTGAATGATTGTAAAGAACGAATTAATTGAACTGTAATCAAAAAGAGCCAGGTCGGACTTAACAATGGTAACTCGATATGAAATAGCACCTGTAAAGGTCGAGCCCCGTCTATTTGTGCTGCTTCATAATATTCTTTGGGCAAAGTGCTCATTGCGGTGAGAAAAACCACCACGGCAAAACCGAATGTGTGCCATATATCGAACAACGATATACATACTAAAGCAAGGCTAGGACCCCATTGAGGACTGATAACCCCACCGGACAAAATGTTCAGAACTCCACGCGGTTCTAATAGCCATCGCTGAACAGGGAAACCAAATAAATCAAGTATTGAGTTGAAAAAGCCGAATTGGGGATTATAAAAGATGCGCCAGACCATTGCCACAGCAACGGTTGAAGTTACATAAGGGACAAAGAACAATATTCTCAAAAATGTCCTGCCTCGAAGAATCTTTGAAAGTAGATAGGCAACACAAAAACCTAAAATTAATGTGGTGGGAACAGTCATGATTGCGTAGTAGAGAGTCACTCTTAAACTTTGCCAGAACATAGGACTTTGAAATGCAACCATGTAGTTTTTTAATCCTACAAATATACCTGTGTTTCTCTTTCCTCCCCATAGACTTAACTGTAAAGCATAAAATAAAGGAAAAATAAAAAATGGAATTAGCACTAATAGCGAAGGGAAAAGGAGTAGAATTGCTATAAAAAAATCTGAACGCTTTTTGTATTTTATTCTGTTAGGAATCATCAAGAATATTGTCCTTTTACTTTGCTATTTTCATACAAACGAGATTTAAAATGGAAATTGACAGAGAATATTATACAGAAATAAGCCTTTGAAGGAAGTGTATAGTCTGGTGAATAGCACCTTGATTTTGTAAAACAATTTTCCTGGCGCGTGTTCCATAGTTTATAGATTCATAAGGCGAGGAAAGCAATTTCTCTAATACCGCTGACGACTCTGTATAATTGTTTAACTGAATAGCACCGTTATCTTTTAGCAATGTTTCTGCTGGCTCTTGAAAATTTTTCATATAAGGTCCAAAAATAGGCACTACTCCCAGAGCAGCGGGTTCTAACGGATTATGTCCATCTACTCCTGGAAACCAACTCCCTCCAATAATAGAGATTGTAGCAATTGAATAAAAAAGGATTAATTCACCAAGGGTATCTACTATAATAATTTTCTCTCCCTGACTCTTTTTGCCGTTCAAGTTTTCACTTCGTAGGAGCACGGGTTCATCTTTAAAAAAAGATAGGATTACACTTTTTTTATCAGGATGACGCGGTGCAAGAATAAGCCATAAATCTGGTATTCTTGATTTGAGGTCATCCCATATTTTTTTTGCGACCTCTTCATCTCTATCGCGAAGGCTGCCGAAAACAATCACTTTCCCATCTACCGGGATACCCAGAGAGATTCTCAATCTATTTCTAATTCGCAAATCTACTTCGGTAGCAACTGAATCATATTTTATATTTCCGACTGTATGAACTTTATCAGGGCGAGCACCTAATTCAATGAATCGTTTTCCATATTCTTCTGTTTGGACTAAAAACAAATCTATTTTTTCTAATAATTGCTTATAAATTTTGTTCCAGCGTTGGTAAGAATTTAGAAATCGGTCACTTATTCGTCCATTGATAATAACAATTGGGATGTTGTAACTTTTTGTTGACAAAATTAGGTTGGGCCAAAGTTCTGTTTCAACTAGGATAAATAGGCGAGGCTTTAATTGTGATACAAATGTTTCTACCGAATCTGGATGGTCGAAAGGACACCAGGTGATATGGACAGGCAAATTTTTGTATTTATTTTCTGCTTGCTGAAAACCACTTATTGTGTTAACTGTTAACAGAAGTGGAATATCTGGAAATTCTTTTATCCAGTGCTTGATTACTGGTTCAATCTCGTTAACTTCACCAACACTACAAGCATGTATCCAGACGGGGTGTGATACAACAGGGATGTTAGGTACAAATCTATTTTTTAAGGGAAGATATTTCTTATTCAGTTGAAAATAAATTTTTAATAAGGGAGTAATTATCTTCCAGAGTAAATTATATAGGTAAAGCCACATATCAAATTTTGCATTGGTTCTTCACCCCTTAATATACGCATTTAAGGGATTCTGTTCCTTTTGCGAATCTATTTAAAATTTTTATGATGCTTCTTCTTTGCCAACGCTAAAGAATCTTGCACCAGTAGTATCAATAATATCTGGTGTAACAAATATTAACAAACTGGATTGCTGCACCTCTTTTGACTTTCCACGGAAGAAGAAACCAATCAGAGGAATATCTGCAAGATATGGCATTTTTTGGTTACTATGTATCGTTTTATCCTGAACTAAACCACCTAATACAAGAGTATCACCATCATGCACCACCACATTAGTCCATGCTGCTTGCCATGATGTCGTAGGCAAAATAATTTTTGTTACACTTTCTACATCACCTACGATATTTTTCTGTTCAAACTCTTTTTCTCCAATTCGTGTGCGGACCTCAGGATTTAACCAGAGTCGAACCTGGTCATTGTCGCGAATTTGCGGTGTAACAGAAAGAGCAATACCAAAATTGAATGGAGTAAACTGTGGTTCGGAAATTACTGATTGTGTTTGTGAACCTCCAAATCCTCCTTCTGATATATAGACTTCATTATATACCTGTGTTATGTAGTATTCTGTCTGGAAATCTGCGAC
>DAOOVZ010000032.1:0-20721 GCA_035370665.1 Candidatus Hydrogenedens sp. | reverse complement strand
CAAAAACGAATGGAATCAGCAGGTCCATATTGACCAGATTCATTTACCCCTATAAATTCGTATCCGTTAGTCAAAAAAGAAGGGTCAATATATACAGCATTGAAAGAGTTAAAAAAATGATTTACTAAAAACCTCTGAATTCGCATCTTCTCCGCAGATAAACGTGCTAATTCTGTCCCTTTGGAAATAGAATCCAGCCCTAAATAAACAATAACAACAATAACTGACATAATAGTAAAGGCTATTAATAATTCCAGCAGGGTAAAGCCCTTTGTGCTTTGAGAAAATGTTTTATTATTATTTTTCAGATTGTAATAAATCATATTATCTTTTTATCTTCCAAACATAGAGTTGCCTCTACTTGAAAAACCACTAGAATTTGTTGTAGATGTGTTCGTAGTTCCACCACTTCTTACTTGAGTTGAACTGCCTGTTAACTCATTTCCTTGACTTTCAACACTTAAATCATAGCAAAGGAAAGTTAGATTTTTTGTGTCGTTTTCTGGGGTATTCAAGGTTACATTTACAGAATATAGAGGAATAGTTGGGTCTGAGCCAATTGCCGTTGCAATATAATTCCATGTATATCCTTCATAAGCCGTTCCAAAATCGCCACCTCCTTCTAACTCACCCGTTAAAACACTTACTTCTGCATTAGAACATGCTGTATAAAGCAATTGGTTTTCATCTGTCTGGGTTATAGTAACCTGGTGAAGTTTCATTGCATTATAGTGAACATTAAAAAGGATAAAAGCGGCACCGCCCAATATGGCTAATGCTGTTAATATCTCCATCAGAGTAAAACCAACTATTTTATTATAAAAAGCAAATGTTTTCATTGTGTTCCTTCTAAAACAAAACCTCCGGCAGAAACCGGGTCCCATACGACTGTATAGTATTCATCATTAGTATTCCTTAAATAAAAAGCAACAGGCTCTACCACCCCAAGAGGTGTAACCTGGATTTCAACAATCCCTTTGGAATATTTATTACCACCTATAAAAACGCTTTCAATCTCTATATTTTCAGACAGACGAGTAGGTGTTAACCCGGGTTCATTTACTTCTTCAATCACCGGTTCTGCACCAAACAAATCTACATCATTCTCTTCGTCAAACAGAGAACCTATCTCATCCATCAGGCTATCTTCTTGCTTCACATTTTTTGCCTGTTCCATAAGTTTCTTTCTAACCATTTTTTCAAATTTGTCATTGATTTGTTGATTTGCGGCTTCCGGGTCAAATCCGTCAGGAAGTTGCACATTATTTGTGCTTCCGTCTGGAGATGAGCCCATAAAGAGCATTGCCATCTGTTCAGGAGACATCCCCTGTTCTTTTATATTTTCCAGAAGTCCAAGTTGGTCTGTTTCTCCCTCTTCTGCTTCAGGATAAGTAACTCGCAAGCAGTAATATTGTTGCTCGTCTAAATCAATCTCTACATAAAGTTCATCACCAAATAATGCAGAGGTAGACATCACTGCTCTTCCGAAATAAGCCAACCTTCTTGCTTCACTTTCCAGTTCGGAAGACAACGCAAGTGGCAACAGATAAGGCACAGCAAGAGTAGCCATCAGGGCAATAATAAAAATAACAATGCTTAATTCAAGTAGGGTAAAGCCTTTTCTCCCCCATTGTAGAAACATAATTGTAAACTATATACCTTTTATTAAAATTAGCATAAGATGCAAGTTAGTCTTCGGTGGAAACATCAGCATTTGCTCCGCTACCACCAGGACTTCCATCTGCACCAAAAGATACAATCTTAAAACTTGAGTTACCTTCCTTTTGGTAGGTATACGGATTTCCCCAGGGGTCTAAAGGGACCTTAGGTGGGTCAAGGAATTGAGCAATTTCGTCCAATGTATTAGGTAATCTCTTATTCTTTATTCGATACATTTGAACAGCCGTTTTCATATTACTGATTTCCGCTTTGGCTTTTGCCTGGTCTGCGTCATCCAAAGCACCGAACACATAGACACCAACGGTTGTTGCGAGAATTGCAATAATGGCAATTACCACCATTAATTCTACCAGCGTAAAACCTAATAATCTTTTTGTCTTTTTCTTTGACTTCTCGTTCTTCATTTTTCATCCTCCAACTTGAGTACTCATCTTTAATAAGGGTAAGAGTATCGCCAGAACTAAAAAACCGACGAAGATACCCATCACTACTATTATAACGGGTTCAATCAGTCCAACGATAGCATCAACTGTCAACCGAACATCTTCATCGTAAGTATCTGCTATCTGAATTAACATATTTTCTAATTCACCACTTCGTTGTCCCAATTCTACCATGTTAATCATCATTGGGGGAAAAATAGCTGAATCTTTTAATGGCTGTGCTAAATCTCTACCTTTTCTAACCCCTGCTTTAATATCGTCCATGTGCATCTGAATAAATCGGTTGTCCATAATACTATACACGACATCCAGAGCCGGCAACATAGTTAATCCACTTTGCAGCATAGTTCCTAATGTCCTTGAAAATTGGGCACAAAGCGATTTCTGAAGTAAAACTCCATAAAGAGGCATTTTAAATTTCCAACGGTCCCATTTCTTCCTACCCTCCTCACTACGAACCCATATTCTCCATAGAACAACTAAAAGAAATATGAATCCAATAATAAATATCCCATATTTGCCCATAAAAGAACTTGCAGAAATAAGAATATTAGTTGCGAGCGGAAGTTCTGCTTCCTGCTTTTTGAAAATAGTAGTTATACGCGGAACAATAACAGTCATCATAAAGACTATTACAGCAACAGCAAAAATAGTCATAAAGGCAGGATATGCAAGAGATGAGAGCACTTGTGCTTTTATCTTGGCTTGTCGGTCTAAAATATCTGCCAATCGCATTAGAACTTGTTCCAATGTTCCACCTGCTTCACCTGCATGAACCATATTTACATAAAGGGAACTGAAAATATTTGGATGTTCCGCAAGTGCATCTGCTAAATTTTTCCCTGCATTTACCTTATCCCGAACATCTAGAAGTGCTGTTTTCAAACGCTGTCGAGGAGTTTGATTCATTAAAGCATTAAGCGCTTCAACCAGAGGCATACCTGCTCGAAGAAGCACTGCGAATTGACGAGTCATTAAAGCCACATCACGCGTGGATACACCACTTCTAATTGCCCAGCGTGATTTTTTACCTCCACCTACTCCAGTAGCATCTCTTCCATCGGTTGCCTCTTTTAAATCAGTAGGATAGAGATTTAATTCACGCAATTTCATCCGTGCTAAAGCAGGAGAATCTGCATCAATTACACCATGCGTAGTCTTACCTGTTTCTTTCACCAATGCTTTATATTGATAAACAGGCATATTAAATTAACCCCGTCCAATTTTCATGAAGTTTATTCTCAAAAAAACTACTTATTAATATCAAAGTTATATTTCTCCTATGCAAAGGCATCTTCAAAAATGTCATCTCTTGTTACGCGTAGGACTTCTTCTAATGTGGTAAAACCTTTTAGCATCTTTTCCGCCCCATCTTCACGAAGGGTTCGCATGCCTTCTTTATGTGCTTCACGCTTAATCACATTGGAATCAGCACCGCTAAGGACCATTTCCTGTATCCGTGGACTCATCACTAAAAGTTCAAAAATCCCCATTCTTCCATAATAACCTCGTTCTGAGCATTTCTGACACCCTTTCCCTCGCCATATAATTTCAGCACGCAAATCCTGTGCCTTGACACCTAGCTCTTCTAAAGGATTTCGGTCAGGTTTATAGGATTCTTTGCATTGGGGACATATCCTACGCACTAAACGCTGTGCCTGAATTGCAATGCAGGAAGAAGTAACAAGGAATGGTTCAATACCCATATTGGTCAATCGTGTAATTGCCCCTGCACTATCGTTTGTATGAAGTGTAGCAAAGACAAGATGCCCTGTTAATGAAGCCTGCACAGCCATTTCCGCTGTTTCCATATCACGAATTTCACCGACAAGAATAATATCCGGGTCCTGCCTCAAAATGCTTCTCAATCCCGCAGCAAAGGTAAGTCCAATTTTCGGTCTAACTTGAATTTGTCCAATACCTCCAATTAGATATTCAATTGGGTCTTCAAGGGTAATAATATTTTTGTCTGGTGAATTAACTCTTTGTAAAGAAGCATATAGGGTTGTTGATTTCCCTGAACCAGTAGGTCCTGTTACCAGAATAATCCCATGAGAAACAGTAATAAGTTTGTCAAACATTTTGTGGTCACGCTCATCCATTCCTAAATCTTCAAGGCTAAATAAGAAATTGCCCTTTTCAAGGATGCGCAGAACAATCCGTTCTCCAAAAGCCGTTGGAAGCACAGATACACGAATATCAATTTCTTTACCACTAAGCCGTATCTTAATACGCCCATCTTGAGGCAGTCTGTGTTCGGCAATATTCAAACTTGCCATAATCTTTATACGCGAAATTACTGCGGCTTGCTGAGATTTAGGGATAGTAAACTTTTCATACAAAACACCATCAATTCGATATCGCACACGGACATCTCGTTCAAAAGGTTCAATATGTATATCTGATGCTCGTTCCTTCACTGCTCCTGTAATTAATAAGTTAATCAGTTTAATAATCGGAGCCTCATTTGCGAGGTCAAGCAAGTCTTTCTCGCTCTCTGCATCTAGAGTATGGACAGTTGTAGCACCGTCTTCCTCTGCCATTGCTATACTGTCAATCATTTCTGCCGTATTCTGGGTCTGATTATCGAAATAAGAATCAACAATTTTTTGAACATCTGTCCGACGGCATAAGACAGGCTGCACAGGTCCTCCTAGAAGTACCCGAAGGTCATCTAAAGGCAATAAATTTATAGGGTCACTTAAAGCAACAAGGTATCCCTCGCCGTTCTTCTTAAAGGGAACCATAAAATATTCACGAATGAAGTTTATGGGCACTTTTGTTATCAGGCTCATATCAACCTGTTGGGGAAGGTCTAACTCGACAGGGATACCGAACTGTTCACTTAAGGCTTCCAAAATATGCTCTTCTTCTACATATCCGAGGTCAAGTAAAATCTCTCCCAACCGGCGAGGTTTAATCTTCTGAAGTTCTAAAGCCTCCGTAATTTGTTCCGGGTGAACATAACCCTTCTGAAGTAGTATTTCTCCTAACTGCATTTCAACAAGTAATTTATACATTATTTTCTGTAAATAGTCCCTCGATTAAATTTTTCTTGTTCTACCTGCCCTGTTAACGCTTCAGTCCTATCCAAAGTGGGACGGTAATTTTTACGCATATCTGATTTTGCCTTTACTTTCTTAAAGAAACCTGTCTTAAATAATTCTTGAATGTTTATATCCTGATATTCAGTAACCTTATATTGAGTAACTCGTTCCATATCGCTTGATTCTTTTACAATATGTGGAGTAACTAACACTACCATATTTCTCTTCTCTCTTTTCACAGATTTGCTACGGAATAAGAAACCTAATAAAGGAATGTCACCCATCACAGGCACCTGAGTCCGATTGCGGTCTGCGGTGTCTCTAATTAGACCTGCCAAAACCGCAGTAGAACCATCTTTCACAAGCACTTGATTTTTGAATAAGGACTTGTTGGTCGTGGGTCCTAAAATATCAACGCTGCCAACGCTCTGGCTGGCTCCTGCTACTGAAGATACTTCTATTTCTATCTTCATTAGCACATTATCACCTTCACTAATTTGCGGAGTAACGGTTAATTTGATACCAACTTCATGACGCTCAACGCGTGTATAACCACCCCATCCATAATCACTCACAACATCTCCCGTAGATGTTCGTTGCGGACTTGCAGTGCTTGAAATAAAGGGCACTTCTTGACCAACCACAATAGAGGCTTCTTCATTATCTACTGTGACTAAACTAGGTTGAGATAATACCTCTAAATCCGATACTGTCTCTATTGCCTGCAACAATAGAGGGACAAAAGGAATCCTTAATCTTTGGGTTTTACTGATAGGAATAACAATATCATCATATATTCCTGTGGTGAGTCCGCCTCCTGAACCCATTCCTAAAACACCCATCATTAGGTTCAGTCTACTCGGATTAACTATAGAATTTGCTGCGTCTGCTGTGTTTTGTAATGAACCCACAACTTGTAAAATATTTGAAGTACTTGTAACTCCAAAGCCTGAATTTCCACTTACACTTGCTGCATCAACCTTTACACCAAAATCGTTAGTAAGATTTACATCCATAACCACGCCATCTACAAGGACTTGCCTTTGAGGCACATCGAGCCTTGCTATAAATGCTTCTAAGACCTTGTAGTCCTGAGGAGATGCGACTACAAGTAATGAATTGGTCTGGTCATATCTTGTAATCTGGACACGCTGTTCAAATGGTTGAACTTCCTCCGGTCCTGAAGAGACCGCAGCAGAAGCCATTCCTCCACCTACCGAAGCAGTACTTCGAGTGCCAGTAGTGCCTGCTGTTCCTGTGGTTCGCCTTGCAGAACCTGAGCCACCAATAAGGGGTTGTAATGCTTGTTCAACTTGTTCTGCATCTGCATTTAATAGTTCATATATATGCAGATTGTTTGCCTCGTAGGGGGTAGGACAATCTAATCGTTTTATTAAGTCTCGAACCTTCTCCATCATTCCTTCTGTAGCAACGACAATTAACGCATTCAATCTCGTATCCGGCACCATGCGCAACACTTCCTGGCGTGAGCCGATAATTTGCATTGACGGGGCACCGGGCACAGAACGCGAAGTAGGACGAATTACCGGCTGTGGGCTCATAGGTGCACCAGGTGCTCTACCTCCAGTGCCAGTAGCTTTTGTATCAGAAAGCACTTGCTCTATTTGTTGGGATAAGGCTTCAGCCCGTGTATACTCTAACATAAATATCTCCATTTCAGTCTCATTGCCCTCCACATCAATTTCCTGCATGAAAGAAAATATACGGCGTAAACCATCTGCAGTATCTGTAATAATTAGAGTATTTGTAGGAGCATAAGCAGAGATACGACACGATTTAGAACCTAATACCTGTAAAGCAGTAGATACTTCGGAAGCATCTGCATATTTTAAGGTAAGAATATGGGTTGCAAATTTATCATAACCTTCCGGAAGTTTTTCTGTTCCCTTGATTAAGGGTGTTTTATCTGATTGAACAGCATCTGGCGTTGCGATAATTTTAATTAATTTTCCATCCAATGTCTCTAACATCGAAAATCCACGCGAAGACAGAATGGATTCGAGAACCTGATATGCCATTTCTGGCGGAATTTTATCATGTGTAATAACTGTAACAGTAGTAGCGCCAATATTAGGGTCTACATCAAAATTCCTACCTGTTAAACGAGAAATAGCCGCTATTACATCATATAGAGGTGCATCATGAAAATCGAAAGAAATAGGTTCAGAAGGAGTTTCTCCTGTCTTAGGACCCTCTTCAGCAGCAATGCCTATCTGTGGTTTTTCCTCAGTGTTGCCCCCAGTAGAAGCAGGTGTCCTCGGTCCTGGGGGAATAGGAGGCTGATTACCTCTTCTTACCGTGGGGAAAGAAGGAATAGCCCGTGGCGAGCCTGGGGGTCTTACAGGTTCTGGCATAGGTGTAGGTGGACGCATCATTCCAGGCATTTGAGGAGGCGACTCTGGAACAGAAGGTGCCTCTATTATTTGTGGAGATTCTACATTTTCCGATGGGGGAACTTCGGGTGAGATTTGTTCCTCATCCTGTCCATAACTTATAAAAATAGTTGCACAGGTTAATAGCAAAAATAAACAACCTACCCTACTTGTCCAAGAAAAGGCTGCACCTACCTGATTAACTATCTTAAAAAAATATTTCCCTTCTATTCGCAAGTTTCACCTCCTAAAATAATATTTATTATTCGTATCGTTCTATTTACTTAATCTTGTATTTTATAGGTTATCTCCATTGGGTTTCCATTTCTAAGAATGGAGACTTTAACTGCTGGTAGTGTTACATCACTATATTTTTTTATTAAATCAATTATCTTTTCTTTACTATCAATAACCTCATCGTTCACTGCGGTTAACACATCTCCATCTTTGAATCCCAACTTTCCTGCAAGTGGAATTTCACCAATATTTTTTGCAGTAATACCAACAACCTTACCTTCAGCATCTTTATAAACTTCAGGCTTAACTCGAGTAATTAAATCTGCATAACTTGCAAAAAAATCTTGAACAATTTCATCTCTATTTAAATCCATCTGTTTTGATTTCGGTTCTGCTGATGATGGAGCAGTCTCTTTGGCATCGCTTTTGGTCGTTTTTTCATCCGCTTTTGCACTCAACAAGTCTAATGACTTATCTTCTATCTTTAATCGCTCTTTTTTGGGAGGGTTAGATTTTTTGTTTAATAAAATTACTTCCTTAGGATACACTTCCTCTAAAAATACCTGGTCCGTAACCTCCTGACCAATTGCAAACGCAGCCGTTATTCTTTTATCGGAATTTTCTATAAAGGCACAAGAGAATCTGTCTTTTGGTGACAAAGCAATTGTCCCTATTAATTTTAAGTTTAACTGGGTATCTTCAAGGGTATCATCTGTAGGGGGTTCTTTATTTTCTTCCTCTGCTTTTTTCTGGGCATCGTCCTCATTCCATTTCCCTGCGCTACCAAACAAACCCGATTTTAGTATTTTATCAAACAAACTTTTCGCATCAATATTTATCAACTCGTTTGTGCGGGATTCCTCAGCAACTATTTGTTCGCTTAATTTGTTCCCTATTTTTTGGGATGGTTCGTAAGTGTAAATTTTATAAAAGAAAAAGCACAGAGAAAGAACAATTGCAACTGTTAATATTACATGAACGAGAAAAAAAAGTCTTTTAATTTCCAATACGCGAACCATATTGCCCTTTCATTGTATAAAACAACTCCATCTACAAATCGTTATTTGAACGGAATTTACCAATTGTTAGTTGACGGAACTTCAATAAAAGACATGGCATAAGTTTAAATGAAATGTCCCCTATTTCGCAAAGTTATGAGCAGACAAAATTTTTAAATTACTTTCCCAAACAGTTAATATAATGTTTATAACTTCAATTTAGGAAAAGGTATTAAACTTTACTTTTGATGCGCAGCCAGGTCTTTCAAATATTGTATATAATTTTCAAGAGGTATTAACCCATTGGAAGAGGCATTATTCTGGACAGATGATTTGGATTTAATTGCTTTCTGGTCTTTAGCGTAGAAAATATTGTCATATTCGGTATACGGCTTTACATATTTTTTCCCTGTTGTTGTATCTTCTGTAATTAGAGTTACGCTTCGAGTTCCTGCATATAAGGTATATTTTCCACTTTTAGGAAGTCGTCTTAGATACACAATAGATTTATCACCAACCTTAAATTCTGGCATCTCGGAACAAACCATTGCATATCCATTGACTCTGCCTCCGGGAATAGTAAAAATTACAGAACTATTTTCATTTAAATTGCCTTTAATCGTCTCGCTAACTTTAAATTCAATATCAGTATATATCCGCATATTTTCTGTCATATAACTATTTGTTGCTACCACTTCTCCATTTATTGCAACATCGGACAGGTTTATTAAATCTTCTGTATTCAAAAAGGCAATTCGAGCATCTGCATTAAACGCCGTCAAAAGGAATAAACATAACAGGATTAGTAGCAACATAGTCGTTTTCGTTTTTGTTCGTTTTATCTGCATTTTTTTAGTTCTCCTCCATAGCCAAATAATCATAAGCATACCTAAAAGATATTTCCAGAGGCTGTTTTTAACCAACCAGACAAAACCATATATTGTTTTGGCAAATAAGTACCGCATAAGTTCTGACTTCAGGATTACTTTTGAAATCATTGGTGCAAAGGTATAATACATATCCACACAAGCCACACCTATTTTTGAATCCATTAAGTATCTGTCTCGGAAATCCCTCAAATCTCGTAATAATGAAATAGAACCTAATGTTCCTCCTGTCTCCGTAGTGGTTGTTGTGGTCGTTCCAGTGGGAATTTCAATAATGTTCATAGGACAAACATCGTTCGGGTCTCCAAACATAGGTTTTAAATTTGTCCTCATCTGGGAAAGAGTCTTATCTGTTGTAGCACTTACTACAGTATTTTTAGTAAAACTCCATACTAAAGAGGTTCCTGCATCCTTATTGCTCACATCTAAAATATTTTCAACTTCATGAAAGACTTCCGACATAAAAGAGGTTTGATAGTCTGTATCAGCGCGGGTTGTCACCGAATAACTGTTAGGTCCTTGGATATTATCCACGACAGAAGGAATTATTACTTCGGGAGCCTGCCGTTCAAACCCTGTTCCATTAAGTGCATTTAAAGTTAGTGTATAGGAAGGTGTAAACAATTCACCTTCTTTCCCTGGCACTTCCATTATCTTCCAGAGTCCGATTAAATTAAATTTTCCTTGAAGTTGCTTGTTGATTAGCGGTTCGTATAGTCCAACCATTGTGCTAAATAGAGGGACACGCGGAGTGCTCGCATCATTGTCTATATCTGCCCACGCAACGACATGACCGCCTGGAAGAGGAATAGAAGGTATACCTGAACCACGGCGTGTTTTACTTCGTGCTTCATGTGATATGTCAAAGAAATTTTCTTGTGCCCCTCGGGGATATAACCACGAAATACCTGATATGTCATCTGGTGCTAAATCTTTTCCACCATCCTCTCTTTCGCCATTGGGCAACTCTACCTCAAAATAGATAGGAAACATTGTTGGGGTGGCACCGATATATTGGGAAATTCCATTTGGCATTGTCATCCAGACAACTGGACTTTCAATTAGATAAGAAGGGAGTTCATCTCCCTCATTTAAATAAACTGCTCTTAAATTATTTAATGGCGTATGGTCTAATCCAAGAAAGTGTCCTAGTTCATGAACCAGTGTCCCTTTCAAATTGGCTAAGGGCATACTTGAAGTTTCTTCATTACTTCTATGAGCCGTTGCTGATACGACAATATCTCGGTCAATAATCATACCTCCTGAGATAGTAACCATCATACCATTGTATTCGTATACTGTATCTGTAACAGTAAAAAGGGTTAAAGTAACAGCGAGAATACCCCCTCCAACATCTACTGTCTCAATATCAGGCTCTACATTCTCTCCTGTATCATCTGCTTCTGTTACATACATTGAAATAGTTGGTAGAGCATCCGGCGTGGTCAGAGATATAGGGTCTTGATAATATCCTGCTACACGGAAACAGGCATACGAGGTAGGAACATCTTCCCATACTTTTAACGCCTCTTTAATTTCCACTATCTCATCTTCTGTAAAGCCTCTTTTCCCTTCTTCGATATAGATACCTACACCTTCTCCAGTAGTTATGTTCCCATCGTTATTGGTATCAAACTCGTAGAAGGGCCACCGCGCTAATCGAAGCACATTAAAGGCATCATATCCCCCTGTAGGGAAAAAGGCATAACCATCATAACAAAAGATAAATAGAACTGACAGAATATATAGAACTAATATTTTTTTTCTCACGGCACAAACTCCTTTCTTTCGTCCGGAATCATCTATATTTGACTTCTCATTATGTTAAATTTAATCTCCAAATGTTTTTTGCTTTTTGTGTGTGAATGTGAGTAGCCATAAAACAGCAGCCATAAGGCTTATATCAAACGCATAAGTCAGAAAACCTCTTTGCTGTGGTTCTTGGACACTTCCACATAAGAATAACAGAGAACTTTTCTTCGGTTTTTGTGCATCATTTACATACTCAAATCCGTTAACAAGTGTATTTTCTGTCCCTTGGTCTAAATTCTTCACAGTGACATTTAACGGTCCTACTATCGGAATACCACCTAATGGGAAAGTCACCATAATCATAGTACCATCTGCTGAGACAGATTGCACTGGCATTATCGTATCCCCGAAATAAACGGACACTTTGTCAATAGGTGAAAAATCAGTTCCTGAGATTGTTACAGGGAATTCTTTTGAAGTTCCTTTATTAGGATTAACTGAATTAATCACAGGTATCTTACCCACTGGTTTTGAGGTAAGTTTTAATAAATCTGTCCGCGAGGCTTCTTCACCTGTGCCTGTATTTCGCACTAACAATACCACAGGTTCAACAGGCACAACTCCAGGCATTGTGCTCACTGCTACTGTGATTGCAGTATCTGTCACCTGAACAATTCTAACTTGATAGCCAGAAATACGAACTATTGGGTTCGTGCCAAAGTTTCTTCCGTATATTACTAATGTAATTTCCTGTCCTTCGAGTGTTTGAACTGATAACTCGGATATAGATGTAGAATCAATTATTAAAGAAGTTGGACTAATAGACATCTTGTTTGAAGTAATTACGCCTGTTCTCCGCTTCTTGGTGCAATGAGAACGAAGCCAATTGACTCCAGAATTATCTGCTTTTACACCTGCTTTTTTACCATCCATATAATATCGAACTGGTGGATTCTTGAAATAAGTGATAAATCCAAGTCCTCTTGTGTTCCATGGAAATTCACGGAATTTGACAAAATCATTTCGCTGTTCGCCAGACAAACGAGCCCAGGTATCCGGGTCGGGTTCTGTCGGGGTATTTGGACCCCAATTCACCATTCCTATTCTAAAATTTACTCCTGTTTTCATTTTATCAGAAGCCCGTAAAACAACAAAGAAATCAGGACCGTAAAACAGGTCTTTATTGCTACTTCCAAATGAGGTTGGAATCCATTGACGGGTTCTTGCTTGCTGTTCCCGTGGAATTGGAACATTATCCGTTCCTGGACTGGAAAATACAAATTTTACCTGTGTCGCTTCGCCTGTTTGTCCAATATAAATAGGGGCAGTGTCTAATGATATTGGTATATCTATATCAATATCAAATAAACCATTCCTGTTTTTCGGGTCAGTATCATTATCACGATATAAAGCAATTCCACTTATCTGTGGGTCTATATTAAGCGGTAATAGGTCATTGAGAGGGTTAAAATCTGCATTTGTGCCTTCATTATAAAATTCCAGAGTAACTTCCTCTAAGAAAGTTGAGTTTCGTTCAATTCGCCAAGAGCCATCACGCGGTATCCCACTTAATAAATAAACCTGATTCGTCGTATTTCCTACAATTTCATACGATTCGAAGGCTGAATCAATCAGGAAATCACCTATCAGTGAATCAGGTTCAAAGGTAGCACCCGATACAGTAAATGTTTTTTCAGAGCCTGCTCCACTTGTCCCTTGATATATACTATCCTCAGGTCTATTGGTAGAGACATCAAAACCCATTACTGCAAGTGAAGGTCCACCAGGAATAATTGCCTGCTGCTGATTTGTAAAATCATATATCTTTACAGGCACATTTAATTCAAGCATATCATGCCCATAGAAATCCTGAACAGGGTCTTCTTCTGGACTGGATTTTATGTATGCCGTCGAACTGGTATTTATTTGTGGGAAGAATTGGATTCCTGCCTTCTTATCAGAATCACTTCTTGCGGGTAATGTTGCGGGTATAACGGCACGGAATGATTGGAATCGTTTGCCATTCTCGTTCATTCGCACTGAAATAAACAAATCATCGCCGGGATTATTTCCCGTTTCTACTGTTAACTGTTTTTCTAATGATTGATTTTGATTGTTTGTTTCAATTTGTCCAGCTTCATTTCCTTTCAGACTCTTTTCAATAAATGATTCACTCAAATCGATATTCCCACACTCCATCCCAATCATTTCAAAAGGATAAGGCATAAAGTCATCTGTAGGCAACACCCATTTCTGTTTAGGATATAGAGTAAGGACCCAGGCATAATCACTCTTGTCAACCAAACCATCTCCATTCATATCATCAGGAGTCCCATCGCCATCAACATCAATTGGCTCAGGGCGTGAACCCCATTGCAAATTGTTAAGAGGTATTGGTTTATCTCCAATTCCCGGCATGGGTAAATCCCAATAGGTAGCTAAAAGTTTTGGCTCGAAGAAAATACCATTTTTATCAGTATCTTCCCAGAGCAATATACCTGAATCATAACTCTTTCCATCAGTGTCTAATGGCATAAATATATCAGGTGTAAATTCAGGACCCCAGAACGCAACGGTGATTTTAGCCACAGATGGGGCTTCCTGTCCTTCGTTATTTATGACATAATCACCCGAACCTACCAGATTAATACCTAATATTGCTGTATGCTCAGAATTTATGTCTGTTTTCTGCGTGAGCAATCTTGCTTGATTGAATTCCGAAGCCCACTGACTTAACCGTGGATACTCATTTGGTCCGATATTTCTAGACCAAGTAGTATAATCAGGTAATGTGGGCTGGTCTAACGGATTAACATAAGCAGAGGAACGCGTATCGGGACCTAAAACGGATATATGGTCAAACGGAACTGTCTCAAAAGCATATTGCCCACGACTATGTGTATAGTCATAACTTACAGTAAGAGACGCTGTATCTGTTATAGAATAAGAGAAACCACCAAATTCTCTCCATCTTGTTATACCGACAGAATGTCTATTTAAAAATTGACTTCTTACTCTTCCTTCTGGGTCCATCCATTTGTCAAAATCTTTTGGATAGTCAATAAGCCCCGTAGTATAGCCCAAACAATTTCCTCTATTTGCTGAACCTGAACCAAAGAAAATATCAGATTCAAAATTGTATGAAGAATCTGATACATAAGTCAGGACAAGGTCATGCACATCTATACCTACCTTTATAGGTTTCGTAGATTTGTCATTTACTGTTCTTTGATTCCACCATGGTTCTTGTTCTCCCCATCTTGGGTCAGACTGCCATGGAGAACCTCCTCCGTCTAAAAGTCCGCCCAAAGGTGGTATCTGTGAATCAACATAGATTCCTCCTGTCGGTTTTCCATTATTGTCAACCCGTCTTGGTTCAATGAATACACGGAAATCAGCACCCATCATAACACCGTTACCATCAGGAACAGTTTGAGAGACATCTTTAAACCCACTATCTGTCCTGATTACAACAAAGTAGTCAGGTGAATATTCACTTCCTGTGGGAACACTTACATAATTATCTGGAACAGGTTCTACATGACCACTTACATCACTATCATTAGTTGAAGAAATCCATCTTCTTCGTCCATAGAAGAAACGCAAATTAATCTTCCACCAGGGGTCTCCGCCGCCGGGTGGGAAGGGTATATATTCCCAATTTAATAACTGCCCGGTAGGAAGCACAACCCCTTCTTCCAAACTTACCCCGATAACACTTTCCGGTAACATGGGATAGTCCCCATTTATTTGTATTCCTTGACCATTTGCAAGTGGAGTAGGTGGGTCAAATTTCCCATTATTATTTGTATCGTGCCAAACCCAAACACCATTAAATATAATATCCTGGAATAAAACCTGGTCACTATTAATTAATAAACTGTTTATCTGTGTTGATGTTTTATCTAATGCCTCTCTTGGGTCAAAACCGCCATTACCCGGAGGTCCATAAGGGTCTGCACCAATATCTGTAAATATCACATTCACTTCACGAAGTTGAGGCCAGATTTTTTTCTCCATTGTAATTCGAGGACCTACTAATGGGTCATAAGCATCTGCATGAACGGACTTTGTTGAATGGACATTAATTCCAATTACAGATTTCCATGTATCCATAGAGAGCAATCTTCGGAATGATAACAATTCTCCTGCATACATATATAATAATTGGTTAACTTTTGACCACATGGGTCTGGTATGTTCTGCCAGAGGCGTATACAGCCGTGTGGGATAATTCCACGCATCGAATGCCCAACTATGCCACTCTTCTGGAATATTACTATTTATACCATTTAAATCCCAAACTGTAAAACTCGCCGAATATCCCGCGTCAGAAATCATCTTACCTGGGTCATCTGCATCGTAAAAGTTTGGGTCATATTCGTCAATGGGGTCTCCATCTGCATTTCTGGGAAACACACCATTTAATTTAACCATTTCTGCTCTGAGCACATCACAAGCCAGAGTCAACTGGCTACGCCATGTAGACGAAGTCCTGACTGCAACAATATAAGAATTTCCATCAAATCCATTATCTTGCGTCGGTCCTGCGGGAACAGGATAATCAGGGTCATCTGGTGTTCCAGTGCCCAAAAAGTTCATACGATAGGTAATACCATTTGCTGAAAACGGATTCTGTGTAATAACCTGTGCCAGCGGTGTTCCATCAGAACTCCATTTAAATAATAAATCATCATAATACGGGTCTAACTGATTATTGTATTCATCTTTGCCTCTAGCATAATTTTCTTTAAATAAACCAAATTCTAATAAATCTGTAATATCTGGTCCTGCCTGATTGCCATATCCTAATTCTGAAGCCTTTCTCTTATCTGCTCTCACTCGATAAGTTAATGACTTTAAGATTCGAGGTGCTGGATTTTCAGGGTCATATCCCATAGTAAAATTGAACAACGGTACCCAATCTGTTAGCGGTAATAGGGCTTCTTTGTCTTTTATAATAGATTGAACAGAGAAAGACGCATTAGGTTCTTCTTGTGTCTCGCCTTCGGTTGTTCCTTCAGTTGTTCCTTCTCCTTCACCTCCTACTGGGGCACAACCGACACAGGGTCCAACTGTTATGTAATTTGAAATTAAATAACATAACTTCATTGTCTCAGTTGTATTGACATTTTTGAATGTTACCTCTAAAGTTACTGAATAATAGCCTTCTTTTGTATAGCGATGTATTGGGTTCTGAAGGGTTGATTCTGCTGCGGGCACATTATCGCCAAAAGACCAGGACCAGGCAACTGGCTTCCAGACATCCGTTCCGACAGACATATCCTTAAACTGGACATCTAAGCCTGGGTCTCTTTCGCCTGTTGAATCTGGCGTTATATAACCCGATATTGGTTGAGCAGAGAAACTTACAAACGGTGCTTCCACTATTTCTATATAATCTCTTTTGATTTTTGATGCCTTCAGACCATTCTTGTCTGTAATCTCAACACTTACGGTATAATTGCCTGCCTGCATATAAGTATGGGTTGGATTCCTATCTGTAGACTGTGTTCCATCTCCAAAATCCCAATTTACACTAGATACAGTTATTCCATTTCCCGGTTTCAATGTAAATGCAATTTGACCCCCGGGAACATTCCTTTGACGGTCTACTGTAAAATCTACTGTTGGCACTTGTAATGCCACGATAGTTTTTGTTCTGCCTGAAGCCACAGGATTTGTCCGTATCCAGTTTAATCCTAATCGGTCGCTCTGTACCTGGCTTACATCTGGTTCTGCTCGGGCTGTCCACTTTCGAAGCCTATCATTATAAGCCCAATACCTATATGTCAATGGTTCTTTAAAGAAAGAAATAAATCCCAAGGCTCGATTGCCCCATGGAAATTCAGAATACAAATAGAATAATCCATCTGAAAGGTCCCCAGAGCCGGGATAAACACGGACAAAATTATCTGGGTCAGGTTCAGTAGGAGTATCTCCGCCAAATGAAACTATTGCTGACTGGAACATATCTCCCGGACTTATCGCTGACGATGTCCTTATCACTACAAAGAAATCAGGACCATACCCGTTCTCACTGGGACAATCACCAAAACAAACGGGGATTGGCTGTCTAAGTCTTGGCTGGGAAATGTATGGAGTTCCTCCAGGCATCGCATCTCTACCTACACTATTGTCTGTGCCCGGAGAGGAAAATACAAAACGAACTTGATAACGCGGGTCTCCCGGTCGAGAATACCAGACAGGCACCCCATCTAATCGTAGCGGTAAGTCTATATAATCTATATCTCCGTTATCTTTAATTATGGGTGGGTCAAATACACCATTTGTATTCCGTGGGTCCCAATCATTATCACGCCACATCGAAACACCACTTACCTTATTATTTGCAGGGTCTTCTTCGTCTAAAGATAACAAATCATTATATGGGTCAAAACTCATAACATTACTCTGTGCATTTGCATCGTAAAACTCTACAATTACCTGCTCTAAGAAGGTTGGGTCTTTTACAACATACCAGGGACTACCATTCCTTGGTGTCCCAGCCCTTAATCTTAGAGTGCGACTCTGTGCCGCAGTAATTTCAAAAGCCTCAACTCGTTTATCTACCTCCTGTCCTGCCTGTCCATAAGCAACCAACCACATACCCACAACCTGCTGTGTCCAGGAACCATTGGAGAAATATCCCTGAAGACTTGTGCTCGGAATAATAATATCCTTTGAGTCAGGGGTAAATGACTTATCTCCTGCCGCAGCCCCTGTCCCATTTCCATAAGCAATCATATTTTCAACTCGATTCATTGAAGCATCTATACCCAATATAGCGATAGGTTGTCCGCCGGGAATTATCACAGGCGTAGTAATCCCACTCGTAGATGGAGGCAATAGTGCATCTGTTAAATCCACAACCCTTGCAGGAACACTTACCTGCAACATATCATGTCCATAAAAGTCCTGAACTCCTCCTTCTTCGGGATTTGTTTTGAAAGCAGCACCTCTTGACGATAATCCACCCTGCGATAAGACAACACCTGCAAATTGTGCTGAGGTCGGTGTCCTATCGGGCAATCTCGCTGGCACAACACAACGGAACTCTTCAAATGCACTAACAGTATCCGAAGTCCTTATTACTACAAATAGGTCATCGCCAGTATGTCCACCTTCAGTAAGTGATTTGGTATATTCTGTAGGAACAGCATTTGCAATACCTTCGTCATCATATTCTGGTGTCAAAACATCTAATAGTAATGATTGTTTCGTAGCAAATAATGCTTTCTCTGTTTCTTTAATATCTTTTAATATTCCTAATGGAAGTGGGGATGTTAAGTTATTACTATCCTCTTCTAAACTTTTTGCACCTAATGGAGGGTTCGCTCCACCAGAACGAACATCTGATTGAGGAATTGTCCATGGTTTAGCCGGTGTAAGCGTTAATACCCACGCAAGGTCTTGAAGTCCATCCCACGCATCTTTCTGTGCTGAAGTTAGTGTAGGTCTATCTGGGTCAGACAAATCTACTATACCGTCTGTAACAATTCCATCACCACTTAAATCATCAGGTATATTATCACCATCTAAGTCAACAGGTTCAGGGTTTATTCCCCATTCCAACGAACCAGGAACCAATGGAACTATTCTATCTGAAAACACTGGAATAATTGAAGTATCAAGAGTAATCGGACCACTAAATACACCATCTGTATTTGTATCCTCATATAGTAAAACACCGGAAGATGGTAATGTTCCGCCTGTGCTATCCAGTGGTGTCAAATCAGATGGGTCAAATTCCGGACCCCAAAATGCAACCGAAATGCTGTTTAGTGCTACAGGACCTAACCTGTTCACTACAGGGTCATCTGCCCCTGATAGATTTAGACCTAACATGGCTACAGGTTGAGATTTGTATTCAACCTTTTGCCGTAGAATTCGTGCTGCACGAGATTCACCGTTTGGACCTGAATTCACTGTATTATTTCCCCAGCCTAATGGCCAATCTGCCATCTGTGGATAACGATTTCGCACCATAGCATTCTTAGCAATCAGCCATGGACCCCGTTCTATTGCATTTGCCCTTCCACCTTGAACACCATACGGATATTGTTGAACAGCCAGCATGTTCCCATTCATCATATATGGACCCACATACGCCGCGTGTCCATTTTCAAGTTCTAAGACATTGCCACTATTACTCCGTATATAAAATCTACCACCATTATTATCAATAAACCACCAACCTGATAAATCTACACCTTCAAAGTTTCCATCTAATAATTCAGCATAGTAGGTATCGTTCCTATAACTTGACCAGACACCCTGCCATGTTTCAACAACATTCGGGTCTTCATTCGGGTCATAGTGATAATATTCAAGATTATCAGATAGACTCCCCTCTTCTGCATACACAATAGAACGGGAACCAAATCTATCGAGGTTCTGTCTTATAGGCCATGAATAGTAATCAGGAAGCGTTGGCTGAATAAATGGTTTACCATAAGCCGTGCTTCGAGGAGTGAGTGACCGAACAAGTAATGGGTCATCAAAAGTCGGCTCAAATGGAACACTTTCAAACGAATATTGGAACGATGTCAATTCATCCAAGTTCGGCACAGGAAGACCTGTCCAATAAACACCCTCAGAATAGTCCGGAAGGAATCCGGGGTTATACAGATAACTTCCTGCAACACTCATCCTAAGCAATATATTCACATTTGGGTCAGGACTTAAATCAGATGGAGGTGCTAGTCCCAATAAAAATCGCTGGCTAAAAATACCAAAAACATCTATACTCGAACCTAATGCTAAAGGTGGGTCAGACCACAAACATAAATTGGATACCCCATTTAAGCCTCTCCAATCATAAAAAGCGTAATTTACAATTGAAAGCGCATGACTCTCAATAGGCACAGGTTGCGTGGGGTGTATATATGTTTCCCTACCAAAGGTATTATCTGTGCTATAAGTTAAAACTAGGTCGTGTATTTCAAAGCCGATTCGCTGTGCTTTTACATTATCCTGTGTATGTTGTCGTTCTGTCCACCACGGTCTGTTTATTCTACGATTCGTTTCTGCTGTTGAACCTTCAGGATAAGGCTCATCTATCCAGGTTGTGTCCTGAATATATTTTCTTCCCCTGTCTAGATTCATATTAGAAAACCAGATACCACCATCCCAGTGCCCTCCATCTCGCGGATTCCATCTACGCGGCTCAATAAAGGCTCTAAAATCACCACCAAAGTTAGCACCCGGTCCCGATGTCCGTCCTGACAAATCTTTTCTACCGCTATTAGTTCTTAATACTACAAAATAATCTGGCTTTTCTA
>DAOOVZ010000031.1:0-20748 GCA_035370665.1 Candidatus Hydrogenedens sp. | reverse complement strand
AAAAGGATTTGAAAGAATGTCAAAGCAGGAAAATAAACAGCATACAGGGAAAATGAGTCTTATGAGTCAACTTGTTCGAGCCTCAGGTGTAATAACCATACTTCTTGGTATTTTTGTAATTTACCAGAGTAATAAAACACAGCCAGAACCATCAGAGTCAATGTGGTGGGTTGGACTGGGTATTTTTGTTTTAGGTTTACATCTTTTCTTTTTTAGCAACATGCCAAAATATCAAATCTATGAGTGGCTAAAAAGTGAGAGTATTGCACTTGCACTAGCATTACTTATCCGCTGGCCTATTGCAGAGCCTTATCGAATCCCTTCAAGTTCTATGGAGCCAACACTACACGGCGATTATCGCTTTGGCAAAGGAGACCGTGTGTTTGTGAACAAATGGATATACGGTGTCCGTTATCCGTTTATGAATAAGAGAATCTGGGATGGTAAGAAGCCTGAGCGATGGGAAATTATAGTCTTTCAAACAGTAGAAAAAGATGCGAAACACAAGACATTGGTAAAACGGTTAGTAGGGCTTCCCGGGGAACGAGTGCACATCGAAGATGGGAAAGTATATATTAATGGAAAACCACTTGAACTACCTCCATATATGCCACAAATATATTACACCTCCAATCCTGATTTTCCCGGCATGGAATACGGCATAAGGACAGAAGATAAATATTCATTAATCCCTGAGAATTGTTATTTTTTGTTAGGTGACAATAGTGCCTATAGTAGAGATGGCCGCTTCTTTGGATGGGTGCCAAATGAACATATTGTAGGCAGAGTATCCTGTATATGGTTTCCTATTTCTCGTTGGAGAGATTTCACAGGATTTACCCAAACTTGGTGGTGGAAAACATTATGCACTCTTACTGTGCTACTCATAGTAATTCGACTATTCTTCGCTCGCTCTGTGGTATGGTATCAATGGAAAGGTGAAAAACTATATCATTATTGCGTAAATCAATTGGCTTATGGACTACGGTTACCTTTTACAAAAATGTGGATTTACACATGGAAAAAACCTCAGCGTGGAGACATTGTGGCTTATATCGTTCCAAAAAGTGTTGAGGACATACCCTCTGAAATGGTTATCTGCGGTATGGTTGCAGGAATTGAAGGGGATAAAATTTCAATACAGGAAGGCAAGGTGCTAGTTAACGGAAAAGAATTAACAGAAACTATATTCCCATTAAATAATTTAGAACCTATATTCACAAGTCATGAAGCCCCTTATGGTTCATTAAAAGATAAAGAACACAGCACTGTCCCGTCAGAAAATCTATTCGTCATCTGGGATTTTCCACAAAAGGATATGGAACTTTCAGTAGATAGCAGAGTAATTGGTTGGATTCCTGAGAAAAATGTGCTTGGCAAATTATCTTTTATCTGGTGGCCTCTGTCCAAATGTGGAAAACTGAAGTAAAGGGTTACATTAAAGTTTTACATTGTAAATATCACTGTATTTGTTCTTCAAATAATTTATAAATGGCTGGTGAGATATTTTAGAACCTGATGTTTTTTCTACAATTTCGCGTGCACTGAGTCTTCTTCCTACTTCAAAGATATTCTTTTTTAGCCATGTATGTATAGGATGAAAATTTCCATAAGCAACCAATTCGGACATATCTAATTCTGATTTCATCTTTTCTGCAATTTGAGCGCCAAACAGGTTTCCAAGTGCATAACTTGGAAAGTAACCAAAACTACCATGTGCCCAATGAATATCCTGCAAACAGCCATGAACCTCATCTGGCGGAATAAATCCAAATAAAGAATTGAAAAGTGTATTCCAACAGTGAGGTATATCTGAAACAGAAATTTTGTCCTCTATCAAATCTTTTTCCATTTTATATCTAAGGATAATATGCAGATTATATGAGCATTCATCTGCTTCTATGCGAATGCAATTGGGTAAAACACGATTTACCTCTTTATAAATTTTTTCAGCATCTATCTTCTTCAATTCGGAATGAAAATGTTCTTTTAATATTGGAAGTAAAAATGAACAAAAAGAATAACTTCGTCCAACTATATTTTCCCAGAATCTTGATTGTGATTCATGAATTCCTAAAGACGGTGCTTGTGCTAACCATGTGCCTCTATCTTGCTCACGAAACCCCTGTTCGTATAAAGCATGCCCTCCTTCATGAAGGGAACTAAAAATTGGCGAAAATAGATTATTGGGGTTAAGCCGGGTAGTAATTCGAACATCATACATGTCAAAGTTTGTAGTAAAAGGATGGATAGACTGGTCTTGCCTGCCTGAATTAAAATCAAATCCAATGGCAAATAAGAGCCTCAAAGTTATATCCCATTGCTTCTGGGTATCCCAGGTCTTTCCCTCAAAAATGGATTTTACCTTTCCTTGCTGCTGGAGAATAGTTTGATAAATTCTTGATTGTTCTTTTTCTAACATGGGGAAAAGGTCATCCAACATTATCGTATCTATCCCCCGCTCATAGTCCTCTAATAAAGCATTGTAGGGTGAATGCTCATATCCAAGAAATCCGGCTCGTTCTCGACAGAGCGTTATAATATTTTCAAGTGAAGAACTAAATATTGAAAAATCTGATTTTTCTCTCGCCTCTACCCAGTCATGATAAGCCTTGCTCCTGGCTTCTGAAAACTTTCCTACCCACACTTCAGGTATCTTTATAGAACGCTGATAATCGTATAATGCTTCTTCTATCATCCTCTTCTCGTCAAATTCCAACTCATTCCTTTGCTCATAGAAATATGTAAGTTCATCACCAAGAGAAGGGGCTGTTTCTAATTGATGAACAATTTTAGAAACTGTCTTCAAATGTTGTGCTCTTGCTTCAGCACCTTTTGTAGGCATATATACCTCTTCATCCCATTGGAGTAGTGCAAGAACGGCATGCATACTTAAAATTTCATATAACTGTTGTTTTAACTTTAAAAATCGTTCATGCGAAATGCTCATTTGATTTTTCCTAAAAATGCTATTGAGAAGATTATTGAGAAGATTTTGTTTTAGTTTTACTATCTAATTCTTTGCGGTATTTTTCAATTTTTTGTTTGACCTGTTCATTTTTCGGGTCGAGAACAATGGAGCGTTCCCATTCTGCTATTGCCTTATTTACATCTCCCGAAAGCAGGTAGGCATCCCCGAGATGGTCTCGCAAAACTGCATCATCTGTGTCCATTTTATAGATAGCACTGCGAATATATTTGATTGCATTTTGGGCATCACCCTGACGGTAATATACCCAGCCCAGACTGTCCAGATAAAATGGATTATCTGGTTCAAGTTTCAGTGCCCGCCAGATTAAATTTTCTGCCTCTGTTAATTTTATATTCTTGTCTGCATACAAATACCCTAAAAAATTCAACAACTCTGCATTTTCAGGGTCTAATTCTATACATACTTTGAGATGTTTTTCTGTGTTCTCAAATTGCTTGAGTTTGTCATAGGAAATAGCGAGGTAATAATGAAGCCAAAGGTTTCTGTCATTTTCTTTTAATAGGGGTTGCAAAATTTCGATAGCGTCTTTATCTCGTTCGGCAATCATTAATATTCTGGACTGTATCAGACCCAAAGCCAGTGAAGTCTTTTCCTGCGACAATCCCCTGAGTTGATTATCAAACCAGTCCAAAACAATTTTAGAACCGAAATCATTCCATATTGTGTTTACAAAATCATTACATTCTGTATCTACATTAGATATATATTCATCTATCGTTTCCAAAATACTTGTATAATCATTATTACCTAATTGTTTCAGAGCACAACTTTGTAGCAATTTGCTTAATAAGGGATATTCACTTACTGGTAGTAAAGTTAATGCCTGTGAATTATCACCCTTTTGGATAAGGAAGAAAGTTAGAGATAATTTCTGAAGAGGCGTGCAATCAAAGGTCATCATTTTTTTTGCAACTTCTTCGGCTTTTGCAATTTCACCCACACGGGCATAAGTACCCATTAAAACTTGCCATGCCTTGGTGTCTTCTGGCTTTTTGGGAAGATATTGCTCCAAGGATTTAATTGCGTCAGGAAGGCGATTTTCATCTATATAAAGTAAGGCTAAAATGTAATGGGCGCGTATCATTCGTGGGTCTAACTGCAATGCCTTTTCTAACTCTGCAATTCCCGATGTATTGTTTTTTATGCGGGCATAAGTCAAACCTAATTGATAATGCAACAAAGCACTATTGGGTCTTTTTTCTATCATTCGTTTATAAATGTCAATAGCAGCCACCAAATCATTGGTATCTTCTTGCAATTCCAGCAAGGCGCTATAACTCAAAACATCTTCTGGATTTAATTCAATTGCTTTTTGAAATGCCTCAACCGCTTCATCAATCCTGCCCAAACGATGGCACAGTTCTCCACGCATCAGATAGAGAGAAGGGAGATTTTTCTCCTTTTGAATAACTTTATCCACACACACTAACGCCTGGTCATATTTTTCAGCCACAAGATATAAACGCACCAGACGAATCCAGGGAACCGTTGCCTCAGAATCATATTTCAATGTTTCTTCTAATTCTTGAATTGCTTTTTCTGTGTCTCCTCTACGGTAATAAACCATTGAAGAAAGATAATGAGATAAGGCTTTCCCTTTGATTTGCGTTTCAGGCTTGCCAAAAATAGGTTGCACTTTGGAATTAAGGCTGGCTGGAGGAGTTTGACAACCTGTAATTACCATTAAAGAAATCAAAAGAATAAGTAGCAAACTCTTGCTATGTCTCATAATTACTAAAATTCCTTGTATATCTATTTCAGTTCAGGGAATAGGGTTTGCGACATTTGAGTAAAAGGGGCAAAACTCAAACGATGAATAGGACAGGGTCCTAATTTTTCAATGGCTGAAAGATGCTCTTTTGTGCCATAACCTTTATGCTTCGCAAATCCATATCCCGGATATTTATTATCAAACTCTTTCATAATTCTATCACGCGTAACCTTGGCGATAATACTTGCAGCACCTATAGAGGCAGAAAGTTGGTCCCCCTTAATAATTTTCCACGCTGGACAGGGGAAACCTTTTATCTCATAACCATCTACCAGAACCAAATCTGGCTTCCTCTTTAATTTTGAAACTGCTTCAAGCATAGCACTAATATTCGCCATTTGAATTCCTATTTGGTCTATAATCTCATTGCTTATAATAGAAACACCTATATCGTGCTTGTTAGACATAAGTATATCAAATAATTCTTCCCTTTTTCTTTCAGTCAATCTTTTGGAGTCATCAACCCCTTCGACTTCACAGCGTAATACTACAGTCGCAGAAACAATAGGACCTGCCAGAGGACCCCTACCTGCTTCATCAACACCTGCAATATAATTGAATCCTTGTTCTTTTCCTTTTTTTTCAAAGAACCATTTATCGCTTATATCTTGAACACTTGTGAAAAATTTCATAACAAAATTCCTAAATTTTTATAATTATATATTGTGTCTCCTATCCACTAAAAATATAAAGGGGCAATCCCTAATTTATTTAAAATTTTTAAACGACAAAGGAACATGTTGGAAATAATTGATGAACAAAGATTTCTCGCTACACTCAAAATAACAGAAGGTGCTCAAATGATAGAAAGGGGGAAACAATAAATGATAGAGTGGGATAAAAAGATGGAAGGGCTATTGGATAAAAAGAGTGGAAAAAAACTAACGAAAAAATCAAGATGACATAAGGGAATTTAAAACGATAATAAAAAGCCAAATCTTCTTACTTATTTTTGTTAGGCATATATTTTAAAAACAACTAGGGCGAGCATGTTATTTCATACATTCTCGCCCTATAATAATTCCATATTAATTTTTAAGAATTAAATTCCTGGCGGCAATAAGTGCCCGTAGGAAAGTGTTGTCCTGGAACCATCAGTATTAAATACTGTAATAAAGTTCACATTTGCGCCTTGAATATCATTGGGTCCACCCTGCCATTCAATAGCGCAAGAACCATTTTTCTTCGTATCAATGATTCCTACACCTGGAATCGGTGTGTCATTATCTGGACTAATTGGTCTATCAGGAACCTTTACTCCTTGTCCACCTTCCTGACCAAATGATTGCCCACCTACTACTGTGGCGTCAGGGTCATAAGCACATGGACGAAATGCTAACGCAGACCTTGGTGCAATGGTGAAACTATTATTCGGTTCAAAAGGTCCCAAGCAGACACCATCTGCATTGTAGTAAGTAATGTAGCATGTTACAGTAGTATCTACATTGCTTTTCAAGTAAACCAAGTTCATAGCACCTCCTTTACCTACAGAAGGTTGAACAGGAACACCTACATTTGCAGGTAGCGTGTCTGCAAACCATGGAATTGCCAAAGAACTTGCAAATGCTACTCCGGTACCAACTAAAACTAACAATGCGGCGAAACTAAGTTTTCTCATTTTTTCACCTCCTCTCGTGAGGGTTTACCTAAACTTTTTTGTCATGTTCACGATAACATGACAGCGTTTAGTTTTTTATTTAATTTTCACTATATAGTTTATACCACAAACCAGTTTGGATTGTCAAGTCACAATCAAAAATTTTTTCTCAAAAATATTCTAAAAAATAATTACAACTAATCACCTGAATCTATGATTTAATTATTTACTTTGTATTACATAGAATAGAGAGTTATATAATAAAAAACGCCCATACAAATGTTTATTATTTATAGGAATCTATCCATGCGTAAAATAAGTAGAAGAAATTTTTTACTAAACAGCACACTGTCTTCATTCCCGTTTATTTATACAAGCAAAAAAACACAAAAAAATGCTAATCTTTTGTTAGTTATTTTAGACGACCTTAATAACTATAGACCCTATTTAAACTGTAAGTTAGACTTTTTAACGCCGCATATAAACTTATTGAAGAAACAGTCTATCAATTTTGAAAGTGCTTACTGTCAATATCCTCTATGCCACCCTTCAAGGACAAGTATGTTAACAGGCTTACATCCCTTTACAAATGGCGTATATATGTTTGAAAAAATCGATGAGAACGAATTTCCCGTTATGCCCAGGGTCTTAAAAGAAAATAATTTTTTTACAGTAGGGATAGGCAAAATATTTCATCCAAAATATAATGTAAAAGATGCCTGGTACTACTATATGGAAATACATGATAATCTTAGAGAGTTTATAAAAAAAGATAATGACCCATTGACCTCACAATTTTTTTGCTTTGGTCCTGTGGATATACCTACTACTGAAACAAATGACTATAAAATAGTAAAACACGCAATAGACTTTATTAAATCAAAACAAAAAAATCCATGGTTTCTTGCCGTAGGACTTCATACCCCACATACTCCTCTATTTACGCCATTGGAGTTTTACAAAAAAATTCCCAAAAGCATTGTTAAATTACCAAAAATACTGGAGGAAGATTTAAGCGATATACCAAAATCTGCAATAGAAGTGGTAACAAAGTATGACGAAGTTAATATTCATCAACTCATATTAGAGAGAAACTGTTGGGAAGAAGTTATTTATTCCTATTTACTTCGGATTGCATTTGCAGACGAACTCATTGGCTTATTATTAAAAAGCCTTGAAGAAACGGGAGAACTAAATAATACTTGTATTATACTTTGTGGTGATAATGGATGGCATCTGGGGGAGAAAAAACGGTGGCAAAAATTTACTCTCTGGAATGAAGCAACAAAAGTCCCTATGATAATACATCTTCCTAACAACAAAAAAGGGGGAATGGTTATTAAAGAAGCCGTTGGGCTTATTGATATTTTTCCTACCATAACTGATATTTGCTCAATTACTCAACCGGATAAATTAGAGGGGAAGAACCTAATTCCTTTAATTTTTAATGGAGAAAGTGCAGATGAAAATCAAAATGTGGTAATTTCACAGATAGAAAAAAATAATTTCTCATTCAGGACAAGACGATATTGTTACATAGTATATTACGATGGCAGTGAAGAATTGTATGATTATAAAACAGACCCTTTAGAATGGCACAACATAGCAAGTTCAGAAGATAGTAAAAATATAAAAAACCTTATTATTTCAAAAATTCCCCAGAATATGAAAGAAAAAATTGCAAAAGTAATTCAAAAAGATATTTTTTTGTAATAAATTAATTCAGGTAGCCAAGATTTCTTAGAGTATCCTGAGCCTCATCAGAAATGTTAATAGGCTCTGTTTTATCTTTTTCATTTTGAGGATAATATTCTACCCAGAAAAAAAGGTCCTCTTTTTTCTCATCAAGATTCTCTTTATTGTTCATAATACCATTACTTACAAAACATAAAAACTTACCAAACCTAGTTTGCATAACATTGTAATCAGAGGGACATTTTAATAAATCACCACCCTGAATATGAATCTTCAACTCATTCGTATCATCTACAGGAACGATTTGAATAACGGCAGGTGTAGAACTTCGTGGAAGAAAAACATCTGCTTTTAATTCTGTCGGACTTGTTCTTTCATTTTTTGTTCTCAAAACACCTCCTTGAATTTTAGAAAATAAAATAGGGACTGAACAATTTATATTTATTGTTCCTGTCCAAAATGAAGCAGTGCTTAAGAAATACAATAGCCATCCTTTCTTTTCTAATGCGAATTTTTGAGATAACGATTCAGACATTTCCTCAAAAATTTCAGGTTCTTTTGAGCTTAAATCATAATATTCTGGCACATTTCCTCTTAAGTCAAATAATGACTTTATTCCTCGAGGAATATCTTCCAAAAGTTTGTAAGAATCCTTTATTTCTGCTCTCATATCCCCTCTTAGACTTGATGTGAATATTATTTTTTGTTCTGTTTTTCTTTCTCCAATTTTTAGAAATTGCAATACAGAATGTCCATCTAAAACAAGGTCTGAATCTCCATTCAAAAAATTTAATACTGTCGGCATAATGTCTTCTAAAGATACCCTATCATTTACCCGAAGTCCAGCATATTTATTAAAAGGAAATTTTATAATTGAAACGGCTTTTGCACTTTCTTCATATACATTATCATGTCCATACAAACCATGTTCTCCTAGCGATTCACCATGGTCAGATACGATTACAATCATGGCAGGGTCATATAAAGATTTTTCCTTAAGGAAATTAAAAAAGTCGTCCAAAGCACAATCCACCTTATAAACACAATCGTCATATAGAGCACAGATATAAGAAATTTCTTCCTCCGTTGGGATTATATCTCCATTTGCTATATGCTGAAGATACAATGCCCCTGATAATATCTCCTCACAACCTTCATGCTGAACTTGAGGTTTTTTTAGTCCACAAGAAAACAGTTTAAATTTTTCTTCCTCTGCGTCGTATATCAAATCTCCGTATGCTTTAGAATGCACATCATAGTTATGAAGAAACACAAAAATCTGTTTGTTCTGTGTTTTATATATCCATTCTTTTGCCTCCTCGTGAACCTCAAATACCGACCGTCTGTTTCCTTCCCTTCCTTTTTCTGGAACAGAAAAGAAGTCCATCCCCCGAGAGAAGCCCCTTGAGGGAACAAACCACCATAGAAAACCTGCAAACCCTGCCGTCTGATACCCATAACCTATCAATACCTCAGACAAAGTCAATACATGAGAAAAGATGTCTGTATTTCTTGTCAATCCGTGATTTTCAGGATATTTACCGGTTAGCAAACTCATATGTGCCACAGGTGTAAAGGTCTGAGTCGTATACGCATTCTCAAAAACAACGGCGTCTCTGGCAAATTTATCTAAATGAGGACTGGTCGGTAAGTCATATCCATAAGGCAATAGATGGTCAGGTCTTAATGTATCACAAGAGATGATAAAAATAGGTATATGATTTTCTGCTTGTTTAGACTTACTAATAATCATTGGATTCCCCCAAACACCAAAATCACCTATTTCATTGCCTAATGCACCCATCTTAAATATAAATTTTACATCTAAATTTGCATATTTAGAAAGGTTCAGTTCTACCCTTCGCCAATTTCTATCTACTGCATTAGATTTAGGCTTCATCTCTGATTGATATAAAGTTTCTTTTTCCCCTTCATAGACAATGTCTATTAAAAACTCAAGCCCATCTGTATCCCAATTCTCTTCCTTTGAAACTTTACAATACGAACCCAGTGCAGGATTATAAATACCCGTATAAAATTCTAAATATGACTCCTCTTCTATCTTTTTCGTAAAACTAACCTCCTTATTCCATAATACATCCATACAAACACTGCCAATTGTTATCTGGCGTGGGCGAGCATCCTCATAAGGTAAAAATTCAACTTTTACTAAATCTATCTTTTTATTTTCTTCTATACCGGTTATTGACAAATATACTTTATCTGTAATGTCAAATATAGGATTATTTCCATCAATAAATCTCAATGTAAATGTATAAGCATGCAACTTCCCGTCATTAATTAATCCTATTTTATCCGGCATGATAAAAATCTTATCCTCTAATCTTTTACTTTCCCATCCCAATTGAAGTCCATTACCGCATTCAGAAATTAGATATACTCGGATAAATCTATATTCCCCCAAATCTATATTAGATTTATAGGAAAATGACAATACTTCAGACTTCTTATCCAAATTTTTTTCCCATTCTTTTCCTTCCAATACCAGTGCTGTATTTTTTCCTTTGTTTTCCCAATACTCTTTCGAAAACCGAAAAACAGATTCCTCTGACCAGGATACACTACCAATCAATCCTATATAAGAACAGAGATAAAAAAAGAATAGAAAATACCTATCTACAAAAGTTTTACCAGACAATTTTCGATAAAGAAACCACTTCATACGCAAAACCTTAATCTAAATATCCTGTGCTTCTAAGGCTCTCTACTGCTTCTTCAGAGAGTCCCACTTCTTTTCGCTTTTTATCCAATACTGAGGTTTTCTTTTGTATAAAGACATATATATTTTCATCTTCGGGCAGATTAGGTTTACTTTCCCAATATGTTCCTTCTTTTGGTAACAAGAATTCATATTCATTCACAGATTCACTAAGTCCACCAGGAAGAAGCGCTTTAAACCTTTCTGAACTCTTAAAACCTATCCTTAATTCTTGGTTCATTTCCTTTGGATAAATATATAGAGAATACATATTGGATATTTGAGGATAACTTAATGTTCCATATAAACAATCCATTGACTCTGCTTTTTTATACCAAAACATTATATTTTCTGGACATACAGACACTAAATTTGTCCCAGGACATATTAATATTTCATCCGATACTTTTGTGTTTTTTTTCTTTACTGAAATAATCCATCCATCTCCATCAAAGGATTTATATGAATTCATTTCAGCAAGGAATTGTTCCATAAGAGGACCTTCCTTTTCAGAAATATCAATACTTTCAGAAGGGTCCTGAACTAAATTAAAAAAACTTATTTTTGACTCTCTGAAAGAACGAATTAACTTATGTGTCTCTGATACCAGTGCTTCTTCATTCTGAAATTGATTCTGGATAAAAAACTTTCGAGGATTATTATAAGTTCCTTCAATAATCTTGAATAGAGAAATCCCGTCCAAGTCTTTATATCCAATTTTTAAATAATCTAATACAGTTGGTGTTATATCTTCTAAACTAACTAAATTATATACTCGCTTACCGGCATGCATATTATTAGGGAATTTTATCATCATAGTTGCTCGTGCAGTATGTTCATATACATCTACATGTTCATACCTCCCATGCTCTCCAAGTGCTTCACCATGGTCGGAAACAACACAAATAAAGGATTTGTCATATAACTTTTTTTCTTTTAAATAATTAAAAAGGTCTCCTAATGCAAAATCTACTTTTGCAACACAGTCATCGTATAAAGCCCTTATATATAAATTTTCAAAAAAGCCCAATTTCCCTAATTTATTTTGAATATAATTGAAAAAAATTCTTGGATAGGGCATACATTCTGCAGATAACGATTGAGGTATATCATACATATCACTGAAATTACAAAACCGACTATCATCTGAACTGTATATAATTCCAGGATATAGCATTTTTCCATGTATATCATAATTATGTAAAAAAACAAAAAGGTTATCATATTGAACCTTGTTAATCCTATTCTTGAGAATTTCATGTGAAGTAAATACATCCCGTAAATATTCTGGAGGATAATAAAATTCATCTATTCCTCGTGTATATCCCCTTGAAGGCAAAAACCATGTCGTCGCACCAACAAGTCCAATCGAATAGTAACCCAGATTCCTTAAATACTCACTTAATAATTTTACATGTTCAAAGGCAGGAAGTTCTGCATTTACACCGTGATTTTTTGGATATAGCCCTGTTAAAAGACTCATGTGTGCTACAGGGGTGAAAGTCCGAGGGGTATAAGCCAGCTCAAATAGAACTGCGTCTTTAGCAAACTTATCCAAATTAGGACTTGTAGGCAATGAATAGCCATAAGGCAATAAATGGTCGGGTCGCAGAGCATCGCAGGAAATAATAAAAACCGAAGGGAATTCTTCTTTGTTCTTTTCATTATTTCTCATTATGATAGGATTGCCCCATACACCGTAGGCATTTGTCAATGCTTTAGAATCCTTCATAGAAAATAGAATTTGAACACTATTCTCTGCATATTTTGTCAAGTCCAATTCAGCAAATCTCCATTCCCGGTCATCCTCTTTCTCAACAGGATTCATTTGATAACGATATATATTTTCATTTTTATCTGGAAGTTGTAAATCTATACTAAATTCTATATTCTCGATGTCCCAACTATTTTGTTCCTGTTTTTGTGGTAAAGCCCCTATCTCTGGATTGTATATCCCAGTATAAAATTGCAACCTATCCCCCTTCTGAATGTTCACCTTTGCTACCCATTTCTTCTCAGAAACAAAATCAATACATAATCCATTTATCATTAATTGACCCAACTCTGAGGTAATATAGGGGATAAATTCAACATTCTTTAACTGCACCTCATCAATATAAGTTTTTACATTTGATATTTCAATAATTATCTTTTTTGTTTTACCGATAAGTGGATTAATCTTATCCGGAAACTTAACTACAAAGGAGTAAGTATGATACTTGCTATCTGGGACTAAAGAACATTTTTCACTTGAAAAAAAGGTTTGATAATTTGTATTTCCTTCTGCCCAACCCCATCTAATAAACGCTGCCTCTTTTGAACTAACTTCTATTTTTATAAATTTATATAAACTTAAATCAATCTGTCCCTTATATTCATAAACTATCTGTGTTGATTCTTTTTCAAGATTTCGTACCCATTGTCTATCATCAATAATTAGATTAGAGGTTGGGGCTTTGCTACTCCAATATTTTTCTGATAGACGAACAATCGAACCATTAGATTCAAAGTGAAAAAATATACATAAAAAAAAGAGTATTAATACTTTTGTTTTTGACGAGAAAGAACTTGACATTTAATGAATTTAAAACTGCCTTTTATTTTATATACCTGATTTTCTCTATTTGCCATATATTTATATAATACAACTTTATACATCTATATATAAAAGTAGTATTACAAATATGTTATATTCATTTAACATTCCTAATGTTTATATTGTTAACAAAAAGTAATATTAAATATTACTTACACCAAATTCTAATAAATAGTCAGATAAATTAAACATGATGAAAAAAAACATTAAAAATATTATAGCCTTTTTTATCGGATGCTTATTTATCCTTTTAATTTTTGTATTTTTTGAGGCAATATTCAGGTATTTTTACAAAGATAATAAAAGAATCATGATTACAAAACCTCAATTAACTACTTGCACAGAGCGAGGAAGAAAAATGGTTTATGGAATCAAAGGAGAAGGAAAAATTACAGTCAAGGAAAACCCAATAATTTTTTCGTTTGAAATTGACAAAAAAGGAAGAAGGATTACCCCTCAAAATAATGATGTGGAAAAGAATTTCAATTGTTTGTTTTTTGGCTGTTCTTTTACCTTCGGAACAGGGGTTAATGATGACCAAACTATGCCTTTTTATTTTGGACAAATACATCCTGAATGCAAAATATACAATTATGGGATTCCCGGAGGTGCTCCACAAGAGATATACCTACAATCCTGCGATAATGAAATTTTTGATGACATAGAGGAAAAACCGACTATCATAATTTATACATTTATTTCAGACCATTTGAGAAGGCTGAGAGGAACTGTAAATTTAATATTTAGAGCACCCAATTGGGTAGGATGTTTACCAAATTTGGCAATAGTTAATGATAACTTAGTATATAAGGGCAAATTTGAAGAAACCAATCCTTATTTATTTACTCTTGGAAATTACTTATCTAAATCATTTGTAATTAAAAAACTATTTGATTTAACCCAGATAGATTATCCTTATCCTTTCACAGATAGTAATTATGATTTCTTACTTACTCTCTTACTTAAGACAAAGGAAAAATTAATAACTTATTTTCCCATATTAGATTTTATTCTATTTGTTTACCCTGAGCATTGCGTCAATCTTGCAACCTGTCCAAAATTACAATATTTTGTTAATCAACTTGAGCAGCAAAAAGACATAACACTTATTTTATGTGATGATGACAAAATGTTGCAGAAATATTTAAAACTTAGGTCTGATGGGAAACATATTATCTTAGATGGACATCCAAGTCCTGAAAGTTATAAATTGTTTGCAGAATGGATAAGTAAAGATTTAAGTAAGCAGGGTATAATTAAGTAGATTCAATTGTTCGGCAACTGATTAAATCTTTTGTATCATAACTTTGACAAAACCTATGGATAATAATTTTTAAGATTACTATGTATTAAAATCATGTTATGGGGGAAGTGTGTTTTTTAATTCTAATCTTTCGTTTGTAACATTAATTACAGATGGTGCGTTGAATTTTTCTATTCCAGACTGACGAGATAACAATCACGATACAATTGAAAAAGTATAAATAGATAAAGCCATTAAATAAAACTATATAATATGACCGTTTGGTAAATAAAATGTTTTCCTCTATGGTGAATAAATGATACATTGTAACAATCTATCCTTATGACAAAAGGGATTGAGTAGTATGTTTAGGTTTGTAATGTTATTATTTGTAACTCTGATGAGTTTTCAAGATATGTATAGCGATGAATTGTATCCACGGCGATTGGTTCGAGAAATGATGAAAGGGAAGAAGGTAGAAAATTTTAAGATAAGTGGAACAGATTGGAAAGTTTTGAGAAGTAATTGTAAATGGGAGCATACAAAAGAAGGTTCATTAAAGATAACAGATATTAAAGGGATAGTCAAAATAAGGTGTAGATTGAAGACTCCCATACACATTGAAGATTATAAATTAGCAATAGTCAGGTTGAAAAGTAAGGGTGAAGGCGAATTCTGTTTCACATGGGAGGACGGATTTGAAATAAATGACTATTTTGGATTTCAACAAAAACAGCAAGTGTATAAAGATAGAGAATTCTATAATCTTAAATTTATGTATGCAGACTTTACACCTGGATTTGGATTAGTTGATGGTTTTTATTTTTTCTTTCCTGAAGAATTGGAGGAGGTAGAGTTGTTTAATATAGAGTTAATTGCACCTGAGACAAAAACTCCGTTACAAATAGGAGTTATGGGTCAGTATATGGACGCGATATATGATTCAAGTGTAGTTTGGGAGTTAGAGAATATAGACAAAGGAGACTATCTCAGATTTTATTTATGTATTTTACCTTTTGAATGGCATGGGAAGTGTAATTGTAGTATTTCAAATGGTGTAAAGTTTAGTATAAAAATAGAATCTGGAGAAAATATAACTGAGATATTCCAGAAGGAATTACAACCGGGAAAAGAAGATAATGGTTTACCATGGGAACCGTTTAGAGTAAATTTAGACGAGTATAGTGGAAAACCAGCGAAACTATTATTTGAGATAGATAATTTAGGGGATAGAACAGGTGATTATGCGTTCTGGGGTAGTCCAGTAATTATAAGAGAAAAGGCAAAAAAGGAGTTACCCAATATATTTTTAATTTCTTGTGATACATTAAGACCAGACCATTTATTACCGTATGGGTATGATTTGCCAACGAGTTATTATTTAGACCAATTCGCAAAGGATGCGGTAATATGTCGTAGGGCATATACGACAATCCCATGTACTCCGGTTGCACATGCAAGTTTATTAACAGGATTATATCCAGAAAACCACAAATTGACAGTAGATTTACCCATAGATGTCAATGTAAAAGTTTTAGGAGAAATATTACAAAAATTAGGATATCATACTTCAGGAATCACAGGGATGAAATGGTGGTTTTTACCTATAAGAGGATTTAGTCGTGGTATGGATTATTATTCTATTCCTGAAAATAATTATAGAAATATTTTTGAGGTGCATTCTGAAGTGGAGAAATTGTTAGATAATTTAAGTGGAATACCTCTTTTCTTTTTTATACATAATTACGATATACATGGAAAATTTAATAGTGGAGAAGAGATATATGACTCCAATGATAATAGATTCAGGTTTTTTACTGATTTGTTCCCTTATGAAGTTCCTGAGGATTTGAAAAAAGAATGTTTACCTTATCCTCCTCTTAATTTATTGGAATACGCAAATGCCCATTATAGAAATTTGGGGTTTATTGAAAACTTATATTTAAAGGCAGGTTATGATAATTGTATCGCTAAGGTAGATTATGCGCTGGGTCAATTGTTTGAATTGTTAAAGAGCAAGGGCTTGTATGATTCCTCATTGATTATAATTGTTTCCGACCATGGAGAATCCTTTGGGGAGCATAATTTGTATCAACATAATGATATATATGAAGCAACGGCGAGAACAGTATCATTAATTAAGTTTCCCAATAATCAATATGCAGGAATGGAAGTAAATGATTTAACAATATTAGAGGATATATTTCCTACTATATTTGATGTTTTAGGTATAGATATAGGTATAAATTTTGACGGGATTCCTTTAAAAAGGTTTCTAGATAATAGACCTGATGATAATAGAGAAATCTTTTCAAAAAACATAATTGAGACACAGATGTCTTTGATTACAAATAAATACAAATTAGTTAAAGACCTAATAAGTCAATCAGAAGAGTTATATAATCTTATAGATGACCCAAATGAAAAGATAGACTTGTCTCTTAGTGATGGTACAGTTCTGGAGCAGATGAAGGATAAACTAATTAAACAAAATTCTGAATGGGAATCGGGTTGGGTTATATGGTTAAAAGAGATTAAGAAACCTTATTCAGTCGAGATAAAATATTATCCCAAAGAAGGTGTAAATAAAATAAATACTGAATGCTTCCAACAAGGTATTGAGTCTGGACAATTATCTAATTATGCTTGTGTAATGTTCCGACCATTTAATTCTAAAAAACAGGGCAAATTATTCTTTCTCGTTAAAGATATTAATGAAGAATTGACATTAGATTTTACTTTTAATAGAGAAGTTTCCTTCATTTCGTCCAACGGTATTAGTAAAGAGCGTAAGAAAAATTGGGTATTTAATTTAAGTCCAGATGCGTCTATGGTATTCGACAAAGAGCCTGATTTCCCAGAAGGTTTAGACTCCCCTTGCTTTGCGATACAGAAGATTGAAGCACAAAAGACTAATCAAGATAAAATAGAACTTCCAACCGAAGCAATTGAGAATCTAAAAGCACTTGGCTATTTAGAATAGAATTATAAAAGTATCCTAAAAAGCATATAATTCTAACAATAAAAATATGAATGTTTTTTATTTGATTTTGATAACTATAAGTATTCAATAAAGATTATAGAATAAGTTAAAAATATGTTATAAGTTGATAAGATACTGCCCATAATGCCACTAAATTTCATCTTATTAGAAAAATTTTTCATAAAGTCTTGTTCAATACCTGAGCATTTCGTTTTATTTATATATTTGTTTATTTTGTCTAATATTTCTTTATTGAATTATCATATATTGGAAATTTAAAGGTAAATATTCTGATGTTACCCTCTCTTTCGTTATATATTATTTTTTTTATTTTTGGCACTCAAATTTGGGTAGAACCTTCATGGGTTTCTACAAATATTGCACAGCCATCAAATTTTTCAAGATATGAAGCACAAATTTCAGCGGCAAAGGGAGAGGAAGAATCCTTTCAGATACACATTTTATCAGACAAAGATGACCTGAATGAAGTTTCATGTAATATAGACAAACTTCCCGCTGGATTTTCTCCACCCAATATCTATCAAATCTATCCAGTAGCAGGAATCCCTTTACCACAGGGAGGTATTGACCGTTCACAAATTTTTCTAGATATTTTAAAACCGTTCCAATCCTTTAATCTTTTGAAAGGTCAAAAAATAGTTCTATGGGTAACTATTAAAATTCCACACGGAATTAAATCGGATTTCTACAAAACAGAATTGCAAATTAATACTAATGGCAAAAAACAGAAAAGAATTCCTATTAATATTGAGGTTTTTGATTTTGAGATTCCAGACAATCCTTCTCTGCCTGCTATAAGTTTTTTAGATTGGCAAACACTCGCATTGATTAACAGACAATCACCATCATCAAGCGAATTCTGGATAAATCTTTTCAAATTTCTCCATGACAAAAGAATTGCAACATCTTTGGGAATATACCTGCAAAACAACTCTGATGACCTTTCTATCCCACCTGATTTATGGCAAAACTTTTTAAACTATTTAGAAACTTCCTCTTCCCAGGATTTAATAGATATAAATCCTCTTCTTTTACCTTCTGGTCCTTTAGACACTGTCCGTTCTCTTAAACCAGGTGAAACGGCTATACTTGACCAGATAAGAGAGCATAATCCGCAATCCGTTTTAAGCACCATACTATTTGCACCGACTCGTTTAGAACAATATGACTCCTTACGGAAATATTTAGGTTCGCTTTCAGAACAAGTCCCGTCCGTGGTCAGGATTTTATGTAGTCCGCCTTTCCCACAATTTAACTTTTATACTGACATCTGGGCTTTACCTTATAATTATTTTTCCCCAAATTTAATGGAACGGCTTACCAGAGGCATTTCCATTGCAGATGGAACTACCACCCCTGTAAAATCTGTTTCTGCTTCCTCCTGTGGTTTCCTGCCTGGTTCTTATCCATCTATATTGTGTTCACCATGGAATATTGTAGATGGCTGCTGCTATATGGGTTGGCTTTCTTTACCAGTAGACAAAGAAGGCAAGAAAGAATGGATTGAAATCCAATTAAAAGATAAATACATTGGAGAGCGATTAGTTATTGTATGGGGACCAGCCCAGAGACCACAATATATTGAGGTTTCTATATCAAGAGATGGAACCCACTTCTTGCCAACATCTATCAATTGGAAGCATGTTACAGGTGGCATTTTTGAATCTCCTGTCTCTTATGGAACTTTCAAATATAAATCCGATTTTGTGGCAATTAGACTTGAATTTCCAAAAATGAAAAAAGGTGATATTGTATTTATCCAGGAAATTCGACTAAATCCAGATGAACAAACACCTGAACCTCGAATTGCACCCGTAATTACTCCCTGGCTATGGCTAACTCCTGAACAATACCCATCTCTCCGCTGTGATACCCTTCCCATCGAATCTCGACTCATCCCCTGGATTTGCTGGAACTCCGGATTCAAAGGTATTATCCTTACCCCTATTATCTCATGGGATAACATTACTACAAAGACGCAATGGACAGGGGATTTCCTTTTCCAACCTCAAAACTCATTGCAGTTGACTTCTTTACTCTATCCCAATAAAGAATCTTATGCTACCTCTGTTAAGTTAGAGCGTTTCAAAGATGGCATGGAAGATTACGAGTACCTTGTATTACTTGCAAAAAAAGCAAGGTCCGAAAAGTTAAAAAATGCTGAACTTTACAGTTGTTTAGCAATGCACCCTGAACAGTTTATACCATGGAATACTACCTCAGATGATTTTATTACAGAACTTATAAAAAAAAGGACTATGATAGGATATGAATTAAGCAATAAAGAATCACCATATCCAAAAAAAGAAAAAGAGAAACAGGTTAAAACACAAAAAGAAAATCTGCCCATTTCTCCCAATCAAAAAGTGCAAAAGAATTTTACATTCAAACCAAAAACAAATTAGTAATTACAAACATTAGACAAAAAATCACCTTTGTAATAAAAAACCATTACCTTTATTTATTTTTATCTGTGTCTTTTTATAGTTATTGTAGATTGATTTCTATCTGCAAATTTACTCCTGTTCTTACCCATGCATTTGTTACGGTAATATTCGTAGGACCATCTCCCTTTGCCTTCATAATAGTAGAGGAACGGGGTTCTAAACGCTGTGAACCTGAAAGCACAGGACCCCTGCACTTCAAATACCACGGGATATTAGATACATTCTGTATCTCTAATTTTCCCTCTTTCTTTTCTGAATTAACAATTTTTATTTTGTCAAATTTGACACAAGACAGAAACAGTTGCGATAGCCATTCCTCTCTGCCACCTACCATATCTGCTATCCAGACCACTGTTCTTTTATTATCAAGTGCCTCACGAACACCCTGTATACTTTGTTCTTTTGCAAAAACCAATGTCATAGGTCTTTGAAACTTTTCAATATTAAACTCACCCACAATCAATCCATGCAAATCACTATTCCCCATTAGCGTCAGGTTATTTTCCAGCCCCCAATCTATCACATACGGATACCAATCCGAACCGTTAGAAACTTCAACCCCATGTAAATAGCCTTTATCTAATAATTTCTTTTGAAATTCAAAATTATTTCTGGTCGCCGTATTAAAATCTGGATGATTCCATTGAATAAAAGCACCTTGTTTTGCTGCATTTTCTATAGCCG
>DAOOVZ010000030.1:0-21993 GCA_035370665.1 Candidatus Hydrogenedens sp. | reverse complement strand
CTCATTGTTCTCAATTAGTTTTTTCATTTTGATAGATTCATTTGCTTTCAGTGCCAAAATAGGGAAGGTCTCTATCAATTCCTTCACTTGTGTAAGGCCTAAATATTTTCGTGTTATTGTAGGGGCACGATTCGCCGTGCACAAGAATTCAGGCTACGGCATATTAGACAGCGGTTATTTTAGTGTTTGATAAATCAAACCCCTACATTGGCTTTCATCTTTTTCTATATATACCTGTTAGTGAATTGGCATTCCCTCATTATTTTGTAAAAAGACTCTTGGATAGAAATATTATTGTTAAAATTATTGAAGAAATGTCCATATTTTTATCGGACAGTAATGGGCGTCAATTATGTAATTGGACACAAATAGATTTAAAACTATGCTATAATGGGTTTTGGCTTGAAATATCTATGCTGGTTTAGTATTTTATACGGTATCCTATTTGAAGAGATGGTTAAAACAGTTCCTAATTTTTATATAAATATCTACGAAGTAAAATATATAAAAGATTATTTGAGGAGAGTGTCAATGAAAAAAGAAAAAGATAAGAAGCATGTTCATTTTATTTCCAATACTCATTGGGACCGGGAATGGCTTTACTCCTTTCAAGAGACACGAATGCAGTTGATAGAGTTTTTTCAACGACTACTCAATATTCTTGAAAAACATAGTGACTATAAATCATTTGTTCTGGATAGTCAGGTGGTTCCGGTTGAGGATTATTTAGAGGTTTTTCCGGGTGAACGGGCTCGAATTGAGGAGCAGGTCAAATCAGGTAGATTGTTGATAGGTCCATGGTATACCTGTCCTGAATGTTTCCAGGTAGGAAGCGAATCTATCATACGAAACCTGCTCTACGGTCATTGTGTTGCTCGTGAATTTGGCAAGGTTATGAAGGTAGGGTATACCCCGTTTTCGTATGGTCAAATTTCTCAATTGCCACAGATATATTATGGGTTTGGGATACATATAGCACTGTTTTATCATGGGGTCAGCCATGATGAAGTGTCCAATGAATTCTGGTGGGAAGGTGTAGATGGAACAAAGATTCTGGGAAGTCAGATGAGTAATCAGGCAAGATATAACTTTTACCATCAGGTATATCGCCCTGTTGTCTATGAAATGGGACCAGATGAACGAACCTGGGCATGGGAAAAAGGAGGTACACCCTTCCGTCTTGCAGATAGGAATGCACAATATGAACATTTTCTACTTTTGCAACCTGAGAAAAAGTTTAATGAAAAGGAACTAAAAGAACGAGTTAAAAAGTTGTTTGAAAAGGAATATGAAGTCACTAAAACAAGCCATATCGCTTTTATGATGGGACATGACAGTAGTGTTCCTGATGAATTGGAGGTTTGTTTGGTTCGCGAAACTCAACAGATTCTTGGAAATCATTTCGTAGAGCATGCCAATTATCAGGAATATGTAGAGCAGGTTCTAAAAGAAGCGAATCAGTTAGAACTTCCAACATTACGCGGTGAACGGCGTACACCCAAGCCTATGCCGAGAGTTTACCATTTGTATAGCGATGTTCTTTCAAGTCGAACGCGTGTGAAGCAGTCAAATTTTTATGCGGAATGTGAATTACAACGATTAGCAGAGCCTATGTCTGTTTTGAGTGCACATCTTGGAATGGAATATCCAAAAACTATACTAGACCTTGCATGGAAAGAATTGTTACGCTGTCATGCTCACGATACTATTTCAGGTTCAGGAGTAGACATTATTGAACAAGATACTATGCACCGTTTACGACAGGTGCGTGAAATATCCCGTAGCGTATTACGCAGGGCTTTAGCATATTGCCAGAAGAATATCAACTTTTCAATGGAAGCGAATAATACTGTTTTAATCACAGTGTATAATCCTCTGCCTCAGGAGAGAGAGGAAACGATTCGCACGGTTATTGACATACCTGAAAGTATTTCTGCAAATGAATTTTGCCTTGAAAATGTAGACACAGGCGAGGAAATACCTGTTCAGATTCATTCTCAGGAGCGGACAAATGTTGTGGTAAGTCATCTCGAAGATGCGAAACATACATTAAAGGTTCACCGTTTCCAGACATCGTTCAATACTTCCAAAGTGCCGCCATTAGGTTATACTTCTTATCGTGTAAAATCTGGCAAACCATTTTTGTCTGGGACACTAATTACAGGTGACCGTGTTCTGGAAAATCAACATATACGGGTTGCGATTCGAGATGATGGGACTTTCGATATTTTCCATAAAGCCTCCGAAAAAATATACTGTGGTTTAGGATACCTGGTAGATGATGGAGAAGCAGGGCATGCATGGATGCATATTCCCCCTGCGGATGACCAGATTCTTGATAGCCGTCCATTTCCCAAAAAAATTGCTCTCGTAGAAGATGGACCTTTGTCTGCAACCTACAAAATAGAGTATGAAATGGTTATTCCGGCGCAAATGGTTTCTACCAATGAAGATATAAATGACAGATTGGATGGTGTGGGGAATAATTCAAGGCGAAGCCTACGGCAGGTGTCTATCCCTGTTCAGATGTTTATTACATTGAGAAATCAAGCCCGCTCTCTTGAAATGAAATTAAAACTTGTGAACAATGCTCGCGACCATCGTTTGCGAATAGCATTTCCGAGTAATCTTGATACAAATATTGTCCGTGCTGAATCTGCTTTTGATGTTGTAGAACGCGAAATTGTTCCGGGACCGGACAATCTATGGAAAAACACAAAGTCTGCAACTTTTCCACAAAATCGTTTTGTTGATATGTCGGATACCTGGGGTGGTCTGACTATAATTAACGATGGCTTAAAAGAATATGAAGTCTCCCGAGATTCAACAAAAACAATATATGTCACTTTACTTCGTTCTTATGAGGTTCATTTAGCGACAGTATCCAAACAGTGGGAAACACATCCAGAAATGGTTCTATCACAGTCTCCTGGGGAACATGAATTTAACTTATGGATATATTCCCATTCAGGCGGAACAGTTCAGGGGTGTGTAATACAGGAGACGGAACGAGTCCATACACCCCTGATACCTGTTCAGTCAGGTCCATCGAAGGGGAATCAGCCAGTATCTAAGTCGTTTATAAAAATTCAACCTGATATTATTACTATGTCTGCACTTAAACTTGCAGAAGATAAACAGGGGTATATTTTGAGGGTATATAATCCATCTCTGGAATCCATTGAGACAACCATCGAGTTTGATGAAAAATTGAAAGAAATATTTGAGGTAAATTTAGAAGAAGTGGTTATCCAAAAATTGGAAATTTCTCCTAAAATTACAATAAAAATCCAGTCCAATCCAAAAAAAATCACTACAATTAAAATTGTTATGTAGTTAAATATAGGGAACGAATTTTGTAGGTTATGTAGTAAAATAAGGGTAAATATCTCACACTTTCAATGGTATTCCCTTATACATGTTTAGAAAATGTGGATAAATTGGTAGTTTGTCAAACATTAAATTATTAGCCATTATGTAAATTATTAAGAAATATTCCATATCTTACCGATAAATAATAACTTAATATGACTTCGTTATACTCACCCTGCCTGTGAAATTGCCTGTGGATAAGTTGTGGAAAAGTATGCAAGAACCGCATAAATTGAGGAGAAAATATATGTGGAAAGAGTCGGATAGAAGATTATTTTTCAAACTGAAATAGATGAGGAAATTTCTTCTGCATCAGCGTATCTTCTTAAAATAGGGTCAATTACTTTTTCGATAAATTCTTCTACCTGTTGTGGCGCTCTACCTATAAATTTTTTTTCATCAAGGCATGTGTTTATTTCTTCCTCATTTAATGGGAATTCTGGGTCATTGGCAAGTCGTTCCAGTAAATCATTTCCTTTCTCTTCCATTTTCACTTGTTCTCCCGCCGCTTGTGCATGTTTGCGAATGATTTCATGAAGTTTCTGTCTATCTCCACCTTTTTTTACACCTGCCATAAGCAGTGTTTCTGTTGCCATGAACGGTAATTCCTCTCGCACATGCTTTGCAATGACCTGTGAATATACAACAGGATTTTCCATAATGTTTAGATATATATTCAGTATGCCGTCAGTAGCCAGGAAGGCTTCTGGAATAATAATTCTGCGTATTGCAGAGTCGTCCAGGGTTCGTTCCATCCATTGCACAGCCGTTGTAAATTCACTATACATAGGGATACCCATGATAAACCGTGCCAGTGAACATGCTCGTTCTGCACGCATAGGATTGCGTTTATAAGGCATGGCAGAACTGCCTACCTGCGTTTTTTCAAAAGGCTCTTCCATTTCTTTCTCGTGTTGAAGTAAACGAATATCTGTTGCAAATTTATGGACAGATTCGCCAATTCCTGCCAGAATTTGGAGAATTTGTGTATCTATTTTGCGGGTATATGTTTGACCTGTAATAGGGAAGGATTCAGAGAAATGAATTTTTTTTGCAACCAGTTTGTCTAATTGCTTTACCTTTTCGTGGTCTCCATTGAAAAGTGTAAGGAACGAGGCTTGTGTCCCTGTAGCACCTTTTATACCTCTACACTTTATTTGGGAAAATAAGTAATCTATTTGTTCCAGGTCCATAACGAGGTCTTGTGCCCACATACACGCTCGTTTGCCTACGGTTACAAGTTGTGCAGGTTGAAAATGTGTGTATCCTAAGGTAGGCAAATCTTTATATTTAAGTGAAAAATCTTTTAACTTTTTCAGAACAGCAATAATTTTTTTCTTGACCAGAATAAGTGCTTCACGGGATAAAATCAAGTCAGTATTGTCAGTGACGAAACAACTTGTTGCCCCCAGATGAATAATGGGTTTTGCCTTGGGTGCGACATCTCCAAGAGTAAGTATATGTGCCATAACATCATGTCTTGTTTGTTCCTCATATTTGCGTGCTTTCTCAAAATCAATATCGTCAAGATGATTTCTCAATTCCTCAATCTGTTCATCAGTAATATCCAGTCCTAATTCCTTTTCTGCCTCCGCAAGTGCTAACCAACACCTACGCCAGGTTGAAAATTTCTTTTGTGGACTCCATATTTCAAGCATTTGTTTTGTAGCAAATCTTTCAACAAATGGGCTCACATACTGGTTATAGTCTGTCATGGTCTATACCTTATACAGAATCATACTAATTCGGTAAAAAAAGTTCTTAATTATTTTACAAATGCGGGACTGTTTTGAATGGAAATGTCGAAACCTTCCTCGGTTGCCATAGCACTGACCGCGGTGATGGGATAAGTTCGTTCTGAAAAGACGCCACCGCCGAGGATAAATGCAGATGCTTCATCAGCAGTATTAGCAGGGAAAACGCCACTATGGCATGGACTAATAAAATTCTCCTCGTAGGTAGCCACATAAAAAAATCGTCCGGGTTTCAAGTCCATACGACATACTTCTAATCCATCAGAACGGACAATACCCAACCAGCCTGAGCTCTCCGCTTTATCAATAACCGCTGCGATACGCGGAGTTGCATAATCATCTTTTTCAAAATCCAGTGTCATTAAAGTTAAAGCAATAGCATCTCTTGTAGGCATCCCATAAATAATTTTTTCTGCAATAGGGTCGGTATGACTGCCATTACTTAACACAGCCACTTCACCGTCCAGAACAGTTTTTAAGCAGTTGTAAGAAATATAAGGATTCTTTTGAATGTCTTCTTCATAGCCTGCTGTTGGAATGATTGTAACCTTGTTGTTCCCTAACACCGCTTGACGGTTCGGAAAGGAACGACTGGACACACGATACATGGCACAAAGCCTGCCGTCTTCCGTTTGCGCTATCGAAATAATTCTTCCTACATACATGCAAAAGACCTCCTCAGTCAACTTGTAACAATTTTCCGCTTTGTTTGTAAAGTTATTTTAAGACCTTTTATTATACAACGAATAAATCTTATTTACAACCTTGTTTTCGTGTCTAAATATATAACCTAAGTTTTTCGTTGTAAGGTAATGAGATACATTAACAAACAAATAAAATAAAATGTGATTTGTTTAATTTCTAATAGAAAAGGTTGTATTTAATTGTTATAATAAGTTATATTCTATTATTCATATTTAAAAAGTAGAAGAACAATGAACGCAAAAAAAGAGAACATCGTGCCTTTTAAGAAAACCACTCCGGCGCAAAAATCAGTGCTTCGGATAAGGGAGAAGTCTGTCCCATTATCGGAATGGGCAGATGAAGATTTAATGCTCGTTTTTGGAGAGGGGAATGAAGATGCGTTTGGTGAATTAGTACGTAGATATGAACGAAGTATTTTTAACTATGTGTTTCGCATGGTGCATAATTGGCACATCGCAGAAGAACTGACTCAGGAAGTGTTTATGGCACTTGTTTCAAATGCTACACGCTACCAGCCTACTGGAAAATTTAGCACTTATTTGTTTTCTATTGCAAGTCGAACTATATCAAATGAATGGATTAGGCAAAATCGGAGACCTCGTTTCTTTAGTTTATCACAATGGTGGCATTCTGGGGACAGTTCAAATGACAATAATCATGACTGGAATCCTATTGAACACCATGCAGACCCCCGTTTGAATGTTTGGCAAGAGACAAAACGAAACGAGATTTCTGAGGCAATAAATGAGGCTTTGAAAAAGATACCTGAACACGAAAGAGAAGCCTTCGTATTACGCCGTTTTTTAGATTTACCGTATGAAGAAATTGCAAATATTCTGGATATACCCGTAGGCACGGCTAAGACTCGGGTCTTTCGAGCAGAAAAATCCTTGAGACCATATTTAGAGCAATTTCGTGACTATTTTAAAGGGCAGTAATTCTTTTTTTTTTGGAAACTTTGGCGCAAGTATAGATATTAAATAAGATGGTAATGTTGTCTTTTGTTAAGTAGGTATATAGTTCTTATGCTATTAAAACATCCGACACGAACACAATTAATAACTTATGCAGAGGCTCTGGTAGACGGAAGAGGTCCTATCTTCTCTGGAATTGCACGACATCTAACCCAATGTCCACAATGCTCTGCTGAGGTAGAGAGTATTTGTTCTTCATTAAGATTTTTTAATTCTACACCCACTATTGAACCTCCACAAGAGTTAACATTACAAATTCTAAAAAGAGCCAGAGAACAAAAGAAGCAGAACGAACAAACCTCAATTCCTGTAAAAAGACATTCACCTGTGCTTGTAGTTTTGTGTGTTTTGGTCTGGTTAACTCTTGGATATTTCCTATTTGTTGTCGGCTACAATCCTTCTGTCCAGAACAATTTTATAGGAAAGCAGAATATCCATGCAGAAATGCCAACGCAAATAACGAAAACTACCACAGAAAAAGAAACAGAAAAAAATGTATGGCATGAGATTGAATTGTTGGGCTCTGCATTATCACCACTATTCCAGAACAGTAAGGGATATTCCTCCTACCAAATGAAATTTGTGTCCGTCATAGACCAAGAATTAGAATCAGCACAAACAGCATTACGAAAAAATCCTGGTTGTCCTCACGCTAATGAGATTCTTCAGAAAGGGGTTCGCCAGAAAGCGGAACTACTCAAACAACTCTACCTAGATAGAGTCCTCTAAAAATCCCCATTAAATCAATTTTCCTATGAGAGACATGTAGAAAAAATGGTTCTGCTTGTGTGTTCGATTTAGACTTATAAGAGTTTGAGAGAAAATGTGCTTTATATGACAAATAGGACAAATAAGACAGATAGAACATTTGAGTAATGGCTATTTCAAATAACTGTTGCTGATACAACCTTTTACAATATACCTATCTGATAAAACCTTTAACACAAAGAAATAAAACATCACCAAATACGCAAAGATGAAAAACACCTTATTTGTTTTATATTCTTCTTGTAGCATAAACATTCCTATCTGTGCCTTTAAAACTTACAACTTGTCTACATCTGATAGTTTTTGTGTTTATCCAAAAGTCCTGACAGGTAGGGGCGTATTGCGGTACGCCCCCAAAACCCGATACCTTCGAAAACAAATGATACCTCCGTAGTGTCGTCTACGAGGGCGTAGGCGATACGCCACTACGAGCCTAATCATGTTGAATAGCCTATTCGCTGTGGTTATTAATTGAACCATATACTAGAATCCTTGTGATTTAAAAATTCCCTTCTTGGAGAGGGGTGTCCCGCAGGGACGGGGTGTTCCTATCTCTTATAGATTCACAGATACAACAAGAATAGACATTGAACTCTTATGGACTTGCGGTGTTCTCTTATCATATAGTTTTCCAGAGACTACCCCGTCAGGCTACGCCTGCCACCCCTTAACAAAAGGGGATTTTTTGTTATGCTTTGCCCACAACTTTTCACAAAAGAGGGAAATTTTCCATCCCTTGATAAGAGGATTTCATAAAAACAAGGCGTGAATAATTAGACTCTCCCCCTTCGCAAAAGGGGGAGTCATTATAGGGGTATAACACAGATATTCAATTTTCCTTCTTGCTGTGGTGGCGTAGTTATAGGTGTGTTTGAGGGGAAACTGACCCCTCCGTCGTTAATGTGACACCTCCCCTTTGCAAGGTGAGGAGTATTTTTTATATTCTTATATGTTGTGTTTGAGGTATGACCCCATAATATTAACTTTTTAGACAATGTCTTACATCGTAAAATCTTATGTATTGTTTATTACAAAAACTAATAATATTCATTCAAATATTTTAGCGGACAACAGTGATGGAGAATAAGAAGCATATTTTTCTTTTGATTTTACTCTGCTTCTTTTCTTATTATTTTTTGGCAATACTTAAACGATTGAATTTCAAATACAAGGGTTTAAGGATATGTATAGGAAACAGATAGTAATTCTTATTCTTTTAATTTTCGTAAGTTTTTCTGTAATGGGTGAAGAAGAATTTTGTCCGCCGATAGGTGTGCGTCTGTCAAGTTATGGGAAATATGAAGAATCGGCATGGACGCACCTGCCAAGTATTGGGGTCAAATATATATTTATTTCTGTTCCGCCAGCCGACCAGGTAACAGAGATAATGAAGAAATTGAACGAACATAATTTAAAAGTGCTGGTAATGCGGGGTGAGGCAGACTTAACACAAGATAGTTGTGTTCAACAGTTGGAGGACCAGTTTAAAATCTGTTCGCAGATGGATGTCCATTTTTTATTTTTATCTGCCAAGCGGCAGGAAACACCTAAAGAAGTAGTTTATGAGCGGTTGCGTCGTGCTGGTGATGTTGCGGAGAAGTATAATGTGACTATTGTATTGGAAACACATCCTGACCTTGGGACTAATGGCGATGTGCAGTTGGAGACTATGAAAGATATTAATCATCCTCGTGTCCGTGTAAATTTCGATACGGGTAATATTACCTTTTATAATCAAAATACTGACGCTGTGACTGAACTGAGAAAGTCTATTTCTTATGTAGCCACAGTAGAATTTAAAGACCACACAGGCGAAATTGATGCATGGAATTTCCCGGCATTAGGGCAGGGGAAGGTAAATTTTCCGGAAATATTGAAGATTTTAAAGGAACATCATTACAACGGACCAATCACTATCGAGTTTGAAGGTGTCAAAGGTGTAGAACTTACTGAAGCCCAGACTAAGGAAGCCATTGAAAATTCGATTAAATATCTTCGTTCGTTAGGTTGTTTTAAGTAATAGTGCAGACTAAATAATATTTATGGAGGAGGAAATCGTAGTGAACATTACAATTAAGACACTGGCGTTTTCTGATTGGGCATTGATTTCTTTTTACTTTGCACTTATGGTAGGGGTAAGCGTATATTCATATCGTTATATCCAACAGTTGAAGGACTATTTCAAGGGAGGAAATCGAATTCCTTGGTGGTTAAGTGGCGTTTCATTCTGGATGACAAGTTTCAGTGTTGCTGCATTTGTGTTTTACCCGTCATTATGCTACCGCTATGGTTGGGTAGGTATTACCTTGCTATGGGTGGCTGTTCCTGCAACAATTTATAGTGCATACTTATTCGGTTGGCGCTGGCGACGGCTTCGTGTGAATAGTCCGGTTGAATTTGTAGAAGGACGATATAATGGTTTGCTGCGGCAAATCTTTGCCTGGCAGGGAGTGCCTGTAAAGATTGTAGATGATAGTATGAAACTATTTGCTACTGGAAAGTTTGTATCCATAATAACCAATTTGCCAATAGTATATTCCATTTTATTAGTTGGTGGTATTATCCTATTTTGCACATTTCTGGGTGGACTGTGGGCAGTTACTATTACTGATTTTATTCAATTCATTGTGTTAGGTGCAGGACTATTGGTGATATTGCCTCTATCCATATATCACGCAGGAGGCTTGAGACAAATCTTTGAAAGTTCACCTGAGGGCTTTTTCCGTTTAACAAATGAGGAGTTCCCGTGGGGTTATGTATTACCGCTTATCATTCTATACGCCTTTTCATGGAGCAGTATCAACTGGTCATTAATTCAACGATACTACTGTGTAAGAGATGAAAAGGAGGTGCGGAAGGTTGGCTTGACAGTTATTCTACTATATATTATAGGCCCACCACTTATGTTTTTCCCCGCTTTTGCCGGAAAAATTATTGCACCTGGATTACAAGATGCCGGTGATATTTATCCTGTGCTTTGTTCCATGTTATTACCTGCGGGTATGCTGGGACTCCTTATCGCGGCTATGTTTTCGGCAACAATGTCCACACTTAGCAGTGATTTCAATGTGTGTGCCAGTGTTATTACTGAGGATGTCTATCGTAGACTGATTCGTCCTTCAGCAAGAGATAAAGAACTTGTATTTGTAGCCAGGGTAAGCACTGTATTGGTTGGTGTCCTTGCATTACTTGTAGCCTTCCTGCTAACACAAGGTAAAGCAGAAGACCTGTTTCGGGTTATGGTTACATTGTTTGGTGTTGCTACAGGCCCTGTAGCCATACCAATGATGCTGGGAATGGTGTCAAAACGATATACAGCACGAAGTGCTGTCTGGGGCTTTTGCATAGGCACACTATTAGGTCTGTTTCTGCTATATATCCAGTTAGTATCACCTTCTTTTACTTTGCCCTTTGGTATCGCTTGGATTGCTGATAAAAAAGAATGGATTTTCTGGGAACTTGCTATGAAAATGGAGATAGCCATGTTTCTCTCTACCACTGCTACAACTTACCTATTCATGGGACTATTGACATTTATGTTTCCTGCCTCTATTGAAGAACGGAATAAGATTGGAAAGTTTTTCGAGAAGATTGAAAATCCTATTGGAAAATTAGATGAGGATAAAGAAATTTTTGAGGCTAAGGTTTATTTTTCTCCTTACAATGTTGTTGGAGTTTGTGGAATATTAATTGCAATAGCATTATTCCTTGTTTCGATTTTTTCAACCCATGGGATTGAATCTTATATCGCCTTTACAATATCTATTCTATTATTAATTGGTGGGTTGCTTTTCCTCTATTTTGGAGTCCTTGTCAAGCCTTACGGTGATACAAACACTTGAATACCTAACCTGGGGAAATTACGGAAACCATAACCGACAGAAAGCATTACAATAACATATCTCTAAATTATAAATTCCATTAAATTAGAAACGGACACGAGTTCCCGGAAAGGCTGATAGACTGAATTCTATATTTATATCTGTTCCACTTTCGCGCTCCGTCCAGCGGAGTCCAATATCCCAGCAATGTAAATTTCTGCGAATTTCATAGGTCTGCCGGCGTAAGCGGTCATTTTCTAAATCGTAGATATGTTCAAACGCAATAGACCAGTTCTCATTTAAGCGATAGCCTAAACCGTATAAAATATCACGATTAATAACTTTATTTTCTGTTTCTGCAAGCATGAATCCGATTCTACCATTTGTCTTTCCGTTTATAAGGGTATTGTCGAAATACAATGTTCCTAAAATGCGTTCATAATCACCCCAGATTAAATCCATGTTGCCCCAATAAGAGTAGAAGCCCTCTTTTTCCCAGAGCCAATCATCCATCCAATCTTCAATATACTCAGACACCCCTTTTAATCCACCCAATTCCCGAACCTGCTCATATAAATGAATCTCATCAGATACATGTTTTTCTGCAACCAATTGCATTCCATACCATTTACGCGGTCTCACATCTATTTCAATTTCATAGTCGTCTGATTTATGATACTCGTTCCAGAAATCATTTCCCTGGTAAAGACTTAATCTTGCAATTTGCCAGACTTCCTGTGTTTCTGCATCTTTCCCATAAAACACATTGTCTAACTTTGTTTCTAGTCGTGTCTGCCCTGTAACAGTATCTAACGGGTCGAAATAATATCGGTCTTCGATGTTATATGAAGAGGGAGTTCGATAGGATAAGGTCAAGGAAGGGAACACCACATGTTTTATTGCTGAAAAACCAAGAAAACCGTCATACACACGAATTAGCCGTGATTGTAGTGTTAACCCAAGTTTTTCGGACAAACCTCCGATACCTTCATCTCCATTTGTTCGTTCAGAATACCAGGTTAATTGACTTTCAGCAAAGGGAGTAATTTTAATAGGACCTAACGGCTTCAAATCATAAGTGAGTCGTAATATATTCACTGTTCGGAAGGCTTCATAATCGTAAGGCTCACGACGGCTATAGCCATTTATCGTGTCAAAAGACATATATACATTTGATACAAATGGCTGCTCTAACCAATGGAAAGTGGCTTCGGGCAATTTCTCAGTTGTATGAACCCAGCCATGTGTATTCACGCTCGTAGTAGCGGTTGCGATATAGTTAGGTTGACGATAGGTCACATTCACAAAAGAGCGCGGCTCTGTTCTGTCTCGATATGACTTGTAGAAGAAGTCCTTGTAAAAGTCTTTATCACTCCAATTCTCCACCTGTGCCAGAAGTGTCAAATCATCACTGGGTTCAAATCTGTTCTTTAAATGGATATATCCGCGCTCATCTGTTGTATACAAGCCATGGACTTCACCCTTTGTCCTATAAAAAAATGAGGTTGGGTCGTCCATATAATCATAATAGGCATCGCCACCGAATCCCACTCCTTCCTTTTCTGTAATCATTATGCGCGGACCTGCTTGAATATTATCTGTAATCTGTCTCAAATAACCAACATTCAGATATGAGCCAATTTCAGATTCTCTACCTACATCATAATCAAATCCTCCCATAAAACCCTCTCCACCCCAAAAAGGTAGGAATAACGGTGTTGTTACCTTTCCTATCTGTAAACGGAGATATTCTGCTTCCTTAAATTTACTTTCTTCCACTGTTAGTTTCTTTACTTTAACTCTATAATGAGGTGGGTCATGGTCACAGGTGGTTAGCCAGACATCTTCCGCTGTAAAAGAGTTCTCCCCATGAATTTGCAAATCGTTTGCATAAAAATAGAATGGACCTATTAGCCCTTTTGCACCTTTCATTTCTCCTGCCTTTTTCAGAAAGTCATACTGGAGTTGTTCAGCATAGAAATCGCGATAGGGGTCTTTAATAGAAAGATACTCTGCATAGATTCTACCTGCTCTAAGTCGTTTTTGTGCCAATTCCTCCTCACTTAACGCGGGCTTCAAAATAAAAGGAGAAGATATTGCAATTTCTTCTTCTGGTGGTGTTTGATAGACAAATTTATTTGCTTGTAAAAGTGCATCTTTTTGTGTAATCCGTACATTCCCTGCGGCTTCTACCTCTTCTGCATCTTCATTATAAGAGAATTGGTCAGATTCAAAAAGCAGTTCTCCTAGTCGTAGGTGAACATGTCCCTCCATAACTGTTTTACCTGTTTGCATATCTCTCTGCATTTTATCGGCTTTCACATCTTTAAAGGGCTGTTTCCAATCCGGTGGAACAAAACCTTCTGCCTCGGAACCTAATTCCAATGGTTGACTAAAAGCGTCTCTAAGGGAACGGGGTTTCAAATCTACCATAGGACTTGCAGATGGTTTTCCCGTAACTGGTGCGCGAACCCCTTCCATTACTGGATATCGGCGGACTGTTGAACCAATAGTTCCCGGGGTTTCTTGCCTGGTTTGGGCTTCATTTTTTGATGAATTATTAAAATTTTTCTTCACCTTTTGATTGGATTCAGTGGTAGAATCATTTTGAACCTCTACAGCCTCCTCTTCAACTATATCCTTATTTGTAGTTTTCTCCTCTTTATTGCTCACATTTTCAGCAGAAGAATACCAACATACTACAAAAACTATTAGGATAAAAAGGCTTAAAAATACTACCACTTTTCTATATTTTGGTTGAATTAAATTGATGTATATGTTCACCTATTGTTTCCCTAACCGTTATTTATGTAATTATTCTTCTGGTAGTAAAAACCAGAATACAGGAATTTTCTTTTTTGATGTTTCTTTGTTGGTAGAGGATGTCTGTTCAACCTCCTTTTGAATATCTTTACTATTCTCTTTCTCTTTTTGTGTTTGCTCTATCTTTTGTGGTGGCTGCGTTACTGCATCGGGTTTCTTTTGTTCTTCACTATATGAAGGAGTAAAACATATAAAATGAAACGCTACCAGAATTGAGAAAAGCAAATATAAATTTTTCATGATTTGTCTCCATGTTCTTCAATAAACTTCAATACTTGTTGCAGAGATTGGACACCATTACTCCCTCCCATCACTTGCACCGTTAAAGCACCGACAGCATTTGCCATCTGGGCACATTTTTTTAATGGATAATTCGACACATATCCAAACAAGAAACCTCCACATGCGGCATCACCGGCACCAGTAGTATCTACCACTGGGACTGAATATGCCGGCAACCGTATTGTCTCATCTCTACTTTTTACTAAAACACCCTGTTCTCCTAATTTTATAACGGCTATTTCTGTGCCATAGCCTAAATAGAAATCTGCAATATCTTCTGGTTCTTTTTTCCCCGTATAGTGCTGTGCTTCTTCTAAACTTGAGAAGATGATATTTGTATATTTTAGGGCAGGTTCAATATGTGGTAGCCAAATCCCCTTTCCATCATAGCAAGTATCTATAGAGGTTTTGATACCCATGGATTGGACTTGCTTAAAAACCTTTCCTATAGGTTCACCATCTAATCGTGGAGTAACAGAACTGCCTCCCCAGTGAAGAATTTTTGCAAAAGAAATTATATTCATGTCCAAATCTGATTCGCTAACATTTGCATTTGTCCCTACATGGTGTAGAAATGTTCTCTCGCCATTAGAAGTTATAAGAACAACTGTCGCTGAAGAATGATATTCTTTTGTCCGCTTAACTCCTTCGACATTTACATTGGCAGAGGTCAACGCACTCAAAATAAAATCGCCAAAACGGTCCTCTCCTAATTGTCCGATAAAGCCGGCTTTCCCCCCTAATTTGCTAAAAACTGCTGCGGTCACTCCAGCAAGTCCCCCTAGATTAATTTCCAATTGAGGGACTAAAGAAAGTGTGCCTTTAGCGGGAAAATTATCAACGGGTTTCACCATTACATCCGCACAAACGACGCCTACAGTAACAAGGTCAAACTGCATCTTAATTCTCCTCCTGCTATATCTTTTTAATTTTTTATTACCAAAGCTATGTTTTGCCCAATTTTGCCCAAGACAATATCAGTATAACAATATTTTTTTCAAAATGCAAAGAAGTTATCTTTTTATTATTTTTTCAATAAGCCCTTATATTTTGAAATTTCCTTTTATTTAGACCAAATTCTCTTATTAATTAGTAGATTCTCTTTAATTCACCTTCTTGAAAAAGGTAAAATGTTGTTTGTTAGATATATAATTTAGTGAAATTTAAAATAAATTTGTGATATAATGCGTTATATCTTTTAATTTTGTTATTAAATAAAACCCCTAAATAGAAAGGTATTATTTGTGAAAGGGAGATATTTTTTTGTTTCAACGCTTATTTTTAGTTATTTTTTCTTGCTTACTCAATCTATCACTGCTCAGGATACGCCAAAAAGCCCGAACACAGGGACTTCCTATCGGATTGCAGTTGTAGATGTAGACCTTGTGATGAGAGAGTATAATAAAAGAAAAGAGAAATATGAAGAACTTCAAAAAGAAGTAGACAGTCAACAAAAAGAACTCGATAGTTTGATGAGTCGTATTGAAGAAGACCGTAAAAAACTTGAATCAGGTAAAGCGACTTTGAGCGATGATGAAAAACTTGATTTGAAAATGAAGATAGAGCAAGAGGCAGCGACTTATAGAGCAGAATTGGAAAAACGCCAAAAAACAATTGATAGTAAAGAAGAACGAATTATCCGTGAGTGCTTAGATGATATTCAAAATGCAATTAATGTGATTGCGACATCGGATAATTATCATCTCGTTTTTAATGCGGGGAAATCCTTAAAAAGTAGTCTGTTATTCCATAGTCCGACAATGGATATTACTTCAAAAGTTTTGACTTATCTAAATTCAAATTCAGGTGCAAGTGGTATTACAAAACAAAAGAACTAACATCAGTATCATTAAATTTAATAAACTTGAATGCGTGTAGACAAATGCTGACAAATGCAACGCAAATAGCCGAATGGGTAAGTGGAACTATTATTAAGGGGAGTGGAAGTGTTTTAATCAAGGGAGTGAATAGTATTGAAGACGCACAGGAAGGAGACCTAATCTTTCTACGAGATAAAAAATACGAGCCATTTTTATCAAATACATGTGCCTCTGCTGTTCTAATAGCCAATGAGCCAACTGTGCCAATTCCCGACAGACTTACATGTATTATAGTTCCTGACCCTGAAGTTGCTTTTCTTCAAGTATTAAAACATTTTGAATTACCTCAGCCTTTTGTTAATAAAGGGATTCATCACACGGCTGTAATTGGGGAAAATGTTCAATTGGACCAAAATGTTGCCATTGGACCCTATGTTTTTATTGGAGATAATGCAAAAATTGGCAAAAATACTGTTATTTTTCCCCATGTTTATATAGGTGAAAATTGCCAGATTGGAGAAGATACATTTATATTTCCAAATGTAACTATTCGTGAAGCAACAATAATTGGCTCAAAGTGTATAATTCATTCTGGCGTGTGTATAGGGACTGATGGTTTCGGTTTTGTATTTGATGGGAAAAGATGGCTTAAAGTTCCTCAGATAGGACGGGTCATTATTGGTGACGAGGTGGAAGTTGGGAGCAATACCTGCATTGACCGAGCCACTTTTGGAGAAACAAAAATTGGGACAGGAACAAAGATTGATAATTTAGTTCAAATAGGACATAATGTTAAAATAGGTGATAACTGTGCTATTGCAGCCACTGCTGGAATTGCTGGAAGTGCTACCATTGGCAACTGTGTTTGTATAGGTGCAGGTGCAGGAATTAATGGACATATAACTGTCGGTGATGGCGCTAAAATTGGTGCATGGTCCGGTGTTACAAAATCAGTAGAAAATGCTGCGGTTGTATCCGGTTTTCCCGCAGTAGAGCATTCGCGAGCAAGAAGAATCTTGATTGCTCAACAATATGTTCCAGAATTATTAAAGCGAGTTAAAGAACTTGAAACACGAATACAAAAAATAGAGAATAATGCTATATGAAAAATCAAAGGACCATAGACAATGAAGTATCATTCTCCGGAGTAGGATTACATTCGGGTAGTTTAACCACCGTTACATTCAAACCTGCTCCTCCCGATACAGGAATTATTTTTATCCGCAATGATTTGGCCGGGAAACCTGCCATTCCTGCTGATATTGACCATGTTATTGATGTTTCCCGCGGAACAACAATAGGCATTGGGAATGCAAAGGTAAGAACTGTTGAGCATGGTTTAGCTGCAATGGCAGGACTTGGTATTGATAACCTGTATATTGAACTGGATAACGAAGAAATACCCAATGGAGATGGCAGTGCCCTGCCTATAATGAACTGTCTGCTTCGTGCAGGTATTACTGAACAAGAGGAACCCAAACGGGCTCTTGTTGTAGATAAACCTGTTTACTATCGCCAGGATGATATAACATTAAATGTCCTACCTGCAGACGAGTTGCGGGTAACAATGACTATTGCATACGACCATGTGGCTATCGGAACACAATATGCAAGTTTCCCTGTTAATGAAGATACCTTTATGTCGCAAATTGCTCCTGCACGCACTTTTTGCTTCTTAAAAGAAGTAAAAATGCTCAAAGAACAGGGTTTAATTATGGGAGGAAGTTTAGAAAGTGCAGTGGTAATTGGAGATGAAGAGATATTAAACGATGGACTTCGTTTCCCTGATGAATTCGTTCGACATAAAATCCTCGATTTACTTGGAGATACCTACCTGTTAGGAAGACCTATTATTGGGCACATTATCGGTGTAAAATCTGGACATGAAAAAAATGTAATGTTCACAAAACAGATTAAAAAGGTATACTTAAACGGTTATGGAATTTATGCCATTCCTGACCCGAGACCTACCGCCCATAGACAACTCCCTGTCCTTGATGTTAATAAAATATTGAGAATTCTACCTCATCGCTATCCTTTTCTCCTTGTAGACAGAATTATCGAATTTACCTCTATGAAAAAGGTAGTGGGTATAAAAAATGTAACTGTGAATGAACCGTTTTTCCAGGGACATTGGCCCGATGTTCCTGTAATGCCTAGCGTGTTAATCCTTGAAGCCATGGCACAGGTTTCATCCGTGCTCATATTCCGTGAAAATGGAGAACCACCTTTTTATCAAGCATATTTTACTGGATTAGAAAAGGCTTCGTTAAGACGGCTAGTCGTTCCCGGTGACCAACTTGTTGTAGAAGCCGAAATGCTCTACTACAAAAACGACTTGTTTAAGGCAAAAGTAGTTGCCTCTGTAGAAAACCAGGTAGTAGCCGAAGCAACGATGACTTTCGGTCTTGTTGAAATAAGAAAATAGAAATCTTTATTTCACTACTCCCTCCAAATTATTATATCTTATCTTTTAGCCTTATCTTTATTATATAGTATCCAATTTGTGTCTAATTTTATAAATCCAATATTCTAAAAAACTTTATGAAAATTAAAACCAAAATGAGTAATGTTAGTCTTTCTTAATATATAATCAAACAAAAAAAATTATATATCGGTAAAAAATGAAAAATAAAAGAGTTTATAGGTCTATTTCATTTTTTTGTAAGGATGTGTTCACTATGAATCTAGAATTGACTGACTAACTGAGACTATGTGTTAATTATTAAAAATGGATTTTATGCAAGACGCTACCATGTTTTCTGATGCTATACACATTCTTATTCGACAAGGATATGAAGAGGAATTAAAACAATTTATTCAAGATAAAGGCTTTCAAATTAAGAGTTTCCATAAAACAGTCGGATAAGTTCTAAAAAATTATAAAGTTGCAGTAATCGTATTGTATCAACGATAATCCCTTAATTTCTCTCTTCAACCCCTTCTTTAATAGCGAAAAAAGGAGTATTTATGTCGCGGAAAGGTGTTATTCCCTTTGTATTATTGTGCATTGTAGGTTTTTCAATAGACTTTTCAATAATGGTAGGGATGGTGGCTGTGCCTTTTTTAATTCTTGAACATGTCCCTGGGGGTAATACTGCACTTTCAGGGAAAGTCTTTGCTATGCAAATGGCGACTTACACGATTGCCTGTCTGTTCATGGCGAGGATTGTAGGAAAAACAAAAAAGATTTTGATATGGGCTCGATGGGGTGTAATTATTTTTGCCTTTTCTTATTCTTTATATCCTTTTTTTCCTTATAAGATAACTTTTTACTTATTTTCAGCAATTTCCTTTATTGCTATGGCTCTATCATGGCCCGCTTTTTACGCATGGGTAGGAACAGAAGTAGATGAACATAAAAGACAACGACATCTCGCTTTTTTTAATATTTCATGGAGTTTAGGGTTTACATTAGGACCACTCTTTGCCGGTCCACTTTACGACCTGGATTATAGAGCTCCTTATATACTGGTATTTTTAATCAGTATACTTTCATTTATTTTACTGTTATTTATTAAAGATAAAGAAAATCATGTTAATTTAGATGAAGACTTATCTCAGGAAACAGCAGTTGACAATATTGAAGAAAAAGTGAATGGATTATATTTATATCCTTATTGGATTGGTGTTTTCCTTGCAAACCTATTAGCAGTTATTCCTCGTTCTACTTATGCCGAACACTTAAAAAAGATGGTTTCTGAGGGAGAACTTCGTTTCTTATTTGAAAATGCTACAAGTTCTATTTTACAAATAAATCCTGCTACAAAATTTTCCTGGCCATCTGCGGCAATGGCATTTGCCACGGCAAGCATATTTTTACTATTCGCTTGGACATACTTCTGGAAACATCGTATTTCCATATTGATTATGTCTCAGGGAATATGTGCACTTACTTTTTTGGCACTGTCAGGAACAAAAAGTATTATTTTAATATGTCTGTCATTTGCTATGATAGGTGCTAATCATGGAATAACATTTTTTGCTAGCACTTATTATAGTGTTCATCACCCAGAACTTCGTCATAGAAGGGCTTCTATCAATGAAGGGCTTGTCGGATTGGGAGGTGTGGTTGGAAGTATTATTTTTGGATTTCTGGTAGAAAAATATGGAGTAACTTTTTCATATAAATTTGTGGCTATAATTGTGCTTATTGTTATTTTCTTTGAACTATTGATTTTTAATTTGATGAACAAAAAGTTAAAATCTTTAAATAGTAATAGAAATGAATTGAACACAGAAATAAATTAAACTTGTAATAATTTAAGACATGTCAGAAACAAATAATTTTTCTTACATTAGATACATTTTAGCATGGGCAATACATCTATTTACGGCATTAGGTGCTGTATTTGGTTTTCTGGCAATTATTGCTATTGGTCGCCATGAATGGTTGTTAGCCTTTGTTTGGATGGCGGTGACTGTGTTTATTGATTCTATTGATGGCATTCTGGCGCGGGCTTTTAAGGTGCGGAAGGTGCTTCCGAATTTTGACGGTGCATTGTTAGATAATATCGTGGATTACTTTACTTATGTAATTGTTCCTGCAAGTTTTTTATATGAAACGCATAGCGTTCCACAAAATCTTAATTTAATTTCAGCAATTTTGATAACACTCTCCTCTGCTTATCAGTTTTGTCAAAAAGAGGCAAAAACTGATAATCACTGGTTCAAGGGCTTTCCTTCTTATTGGAATATCGTTGTCCTTTATATTTTTCTATTAGGTTTACCAGAAGAGATAAATTTTTTGATAATTTTAATCCTGACAATATTAGTCTTTATACCCATCCGATATTTGTATCCAAGTAGGGTAGAACAATATCGCTCAATAAATTTATTTCTTGTGTTTATCTGGTCATTGTTAATTGTTGTTTCTCTTTGCACATACCCCAATCATCAAATTTATATCTGCTTATCACTGATATATGTCGTTTATTATTTCGGATATAGTATATACTGGACAATAAGATTGAATCGGGTTAAATCATGAGATTTATATCGCTGGTAAAAAATACTTTTCAAGACCCACAGAAAAATCAATGGAAGGAATTGATAATTCTTATCTCTTTGGGTATTTCATTAGTAATTGTTGCGATATATAATTATTATCTGCAACCATGGACCTTAGATGACTCATTTATTACTTTTCGTTATGCTGAGAATTTTGCAGAAGGAAAAGGCATTGTTTATAACGAAGGTGAATATGTAGAAGGTTATACTTGCTTCCTCTGGGTAATACTTCTCGCAGGATTAAAAAAGTTAGGTCTGGATTTACTTTTAGCCTCAAAGGTCCTTGGAATTTCATTCACATTTCTTACCATATTTTTAGCCTCTCAAATCCATAAAATAATATCTGGAACACATTGGCTTGTATCGTTAATATCGGTTCTTTTGATGGGCACATTTGGCACTTTTACGGCGTGGGCAATGAGTGGTATGGAAACATCCATGACAGCCTTTCTAATATTTTTGACTTTTCTTTTGTTTGGTACACTAATATCACGCAATTCAAAATCAAAGATAGGATATTTTTTTGTCGGCATTTTATCAGCACTTGCAACAATGTCGCGTCCAGACGCAGGAATTATTCTACCTGTGCTTGTTTTTTGTGCCGTAATCTATTGTTATAAAGAAAAAAAATGGGCTATTCCTATCCTTATTATTTTAGGCTTCT